>JAJPZL010000489.1 GCA_021204375.1 Bacteroides sp. | reverse complement strand
GATTAAATATGAACCAGCGGTCAGCGAAGCTAATAACCCCCAGTGAAGAGAGCGAAGCGAACGACTGGTGGAATTGGTAGCGAAGCCCTGCAACCCTGTAGCGGGTTGAATAATAAAAACATTTCAGGCAGAAAACCCAATATAAAAAGAGCACAGGAAATAAGTTGAAAACCAAACAATTACTCAGACTAATTAAACTATTCTTTTTGTACGTATGTATTATTATTCTGTATGTGGATAACGTGTGACGGGTCGTCATACGATATCCACATACGCATAACAATAGTAATCCTTTACGATCTTTTCCAGAAAACGTCTGTCCTCCATATCAGGCCGTATATCCAATAACTGTTTTACCTTTTCACTCAACCGACCCATATAGTCCTGGTCTCCCGCCGGAGCTACCAATACCCGCTCGATCACACTGACCTACTCCATAGAGAGCTCTGCCATCTCCGGAAAAGCCGGTGTATAATTATCCTTTAAGTAAGAGAACTCCTCCAGTTTTACACTTACCTGCTTATAATTATCTAACTTGATAACCAGCGTACCGGCTGCCAGATCCCCCAGCCGCTGCCTGTTCTTCGTAAAGAAGATCGATAACAT
Organism: Bacteroides sp.; assembly: GCA_021204375.1. GTDB lineage: Bacteria > Bacteroidota > Bacteroidia > Bacteroidales > Bacteroidaceae > Bacteroides. The sequence continues at coordinate 9,526 of JAJPZL010000489.1, read as the reverse complement.
CCCGATCCCCCCGGAGAACATGATATCCACCGGCCAGATCAGCCAGCGCAGCAGATAAGCACTCAGGGTAGCAGGAGACCCATCCTTCATCACCACCTTTATCTTTATCAGCTTCTTCCCGGGAGTCTGCCCCTGGTTAAATACCTCAAACAGCAACGTATACCCCAGTACAGGAATGACTAGCAACAAAATGATCACTACCTCGTTCCACAAAAAAGTACTACTCAGTTTAAACCAGCCAAAGATATAGATACCAATAAGCATCCAGTCGATAAGCCGGGCCAGAAGCCTCTCCCCAAACCCGGCAGTGGTGTGAGTGATACGTACATATTGACTGGTAATAATAGAACTCTCTGCCATACCTATTAGAAACTGATGCTCTTTTTTTGCAAATATATAATTTATATTACTTTTGTCGTATAACTATTACATTTTTAGTCATCCGCTACCACGTGAAAGAGCTCTTATTCGTAAGACAGAACATCCGAAAATGGGAAGAGACCGAAAAGTTGATCCAACGGGCAGACCACGAAAGCCTCGACAGGTTGGCAGATGCTTATATGGACATCACCACCGATCTCTCCTTTTCACAAAGCCACTATCCCCATTCACGCATTACAGCCTATCTTAATAATTTATCCTCCGCCCTGCACCACCAGCTCTATAAGAACAAATGCGAACGATCCTCGCGTATCATTACCTACTGGCGGGAAGAGATCCCCCGGGTAATGGCAGCTTCCAGGAAAGAGTTACTCTACTCTTTCCTTATCTTTGCAATCAGTGCAGTGATCGGAGCAGTCTCCTCGCTGAATGATGCCGGCTTTGCCCGTATCATCATGGGCGACCGCTATATTGATATGACCTTAGAGAATATCGCCCAGGGCGATCCGCTGGCAGTCTATAAAAGTGCCTCCCACCTGCCCATGTTCATGGGGATCACCCTGAATAACATACGGGTAGCCTTTCACACCTTTGCCATGGGCCTTTTTACCGGCATCGGCACCGGCTATATCCTTTTCAGTAACGGAGTAATGCTCGGAGCTTTTCAAACCTTCTTTCTGGAACACGAGCTCCTGTTTGAATCCATGCTTACCATCTGGATACATGGTACCCTGGAGATATCCGCCATCATCGTAGCCGGAGCCGCCGGACTGGCACTGGGCAACAGCTGGCTCTTTCCCGGCACCTACTCCCGCATAGAATCCTTTAAACGGGGAGCCAAACGAGGAGTAAAGATCCTGATCGGCACTCTGCCCATCTTCATAATTGCCGGCTTTCTCGAAGGATTTGTCACACGTTATACCGGTTTACTAGTCATAGTACGGGGTGGTATTATCCTGTTTTCCTTTGCATTTGTTCTTTACTATTACCTATACTTACCCAAACACATCAACGATGAACAAGCAACCACAAAAAATTGAGTTCTACAGAAAGAGAGGAGTCAGCGATATCCTCTCTGCCAGTATTGAGTTCTTCAAACAGAACTTTCTTCTCTTATTAAAAGTAGGTGCCTGCATTTTACTTCCGATCAATATTCTGCAGGCCATTTTCGCAAACAATACCCTCATGGCCCTGTTCGATCCCTTATCCTACGAATACGATGCCAATTACTTTGTAGGAGTAGGATTAAACCTGGTCTCTTACTGCGTAATGACAGGGGTGATCTATACCATCCTGTTACACTATAACAAACGGGATACCCCGGAAGGGATCACACTTACAGATATGCTTAATGACATCGGCCGCAACAGCCTGAAGGCATTCACGACCACCTTGCTCTTTCTGCTTCTCATTGCTCTCTTCACATTTCTGGGTGCCATACTGGTAGCTGTGGCCTATGCTGTAAGTCCGGCAGCCGGTATCCTGATCGCCTTTTTCCTGATACTTTGTCTGTTCCTGCTTATTTTCACCGTACAGGTATATCCGTTGCGGATCCTGGAGAACGCCGGAATAACAGACTCTTTTATCACCTCCATCCGGTTAGGTATAAAGAACATAGGTAAACTTCTGGGAACCGTCCTGCTGATCGGTCTCCTGACTGCCGTCTGCCAGGGAGTATTCTCTATACCGGCCATTATAGTCATGGTGACCCGCTACATACTGGGTATAGCAGACTCCTCTTCCCTTACCGGTATTACCGGTTTATCCATTCTGCAATATATCTCAGTAGTACTGCTTCAGTTCGGTTCCATTTTCTTTGCCCTGTTCACCATGACAGGGATTGCCTATTACCACAGCAGTGTCTGCGATCAGGCAGAAGCCCTTACAACCACCCATGTGGTAGATAATTTTGAAAACCTGTAACTCCCGATGATGCGGATCGTACCCTCCCTCCTTCTCCTGTTTTTCTGCCTGATCCCCTGTAGACTACAAGCAGAAGAAGAGGTTACGATCCCTGTTCCGGCTCCCGTGTACGATTAAAAAAAGATCGAAAAATACCAGGCCGACAAACAATACGATTACAATTCACAGTTGCAAAATGCACCCCGCCGTAACAACAACCCTTTTGGAAAATGGCTGAACCGGGGACTCCGTAAAGTATTTAACAGAGATCTCTCCTTTCTGGAAACCCAGTTCCTGATCCTGTTCATTGTCCTTTTGCTTGTGCTGGGCTGGTTTATCTGGAAAAAACATCCGGCCCTTTTTCTGCGAAGCCGGAAAGATCCCCTCGTTTACGAAGTAGAAGAAGACACCATCCATGAACGTAACTTAGATCAGGAAATTGCCCGGGTCCTTAAAAAAGAGAACTATCGGGAAGCCATCCGGCTCACCTACCTCCAATGCCTGAAAGAACTCGACTGGCAAGAGATCATCCGGTGGGAGCTTTATAAAACTTCCGCCGATTACCTGTATGAGAACAAACTGACACAGGGAAAAGAGGAATTCCGCCGCCTGACCCATCTTTTCCAGCAGATCCGGTACGGCAGAAGCATGGCCACGGCAGAACTCTACCAAAAGAGCCGGGAACTTTACCACACGATACAGAAAGGAGGGTCCGGTGAGTAACTCTATTAAAATAACCCTTTTCCTACTCTTCATCCTGGTAGCAGGATTCCTGATGCAGCACACTGCGGTCAAACAATTCTCCTGGAACCCCACTTTCAACCAATACAACAGGCAACCCTTCGGGATGTATATATTTGACGATATACTCTCTACCTCCTACCCGAAAGGATACAAAGTCCTTTCCCGGGGAATCTATGAATACACCCTGGAAGAAGATACCGTACTCAATACCTCACTACTGCTTATCTCCCAATCGCTGAATAACGATATGTCCTAACCGGATATAGAGTATATGCTGGAAGCCGTCTCGGCAGGAAATAAAGTCATGCTGGTCTCCAACAACCTTCCTTTCCAACTGGAAGATACCCTGAGAACAGAAGTCAGTATGCCCTACCTCTATCTTCATGACCTCCCCTGCCGGGTTACAGAGGGAATGAAAAAGGATACACTTTCCCTCTCAGGAAGAGACTTCTACTTTTACGAAGCCTTTACAGGAGCCACCCTCCGGCCCCGGCAAAAAAGAATATCCCCGCAGGAAGAGACGATCCCCAAAGAGAAAAGTCTCTTCCCCTTCCCGACCGATACCCTGGTGACCAATCCCTTGAACCAGCCCATTGCACAACACTACCACATAGGCAAAGGAGAACTCTACTTAGTCTGTAACCCGTTACTCTTTACCAACTATGGGATGCTGGACGGAAAGAATACAGCCTATATCTTCACCCTGCTCGAACCGCTCAAAGAGTTCCCGCTTATCCGGCTGGAACGAAGTTCCCGGAGTGCAGAACAACTCTCTCCCCTGCGCTATATACTCAGCCAGCCTCCGTTGAGATACAGTTATTACCTCGCCCTGGCTACCTTACTGTTATTTATGATCTTTACTGCCCGCAGAAAACAGCGTATCATTCCGGTCATTACCTCTCCCCTCCAATAAAACAGTAGAGTTCACAGAACTGATCGGTACTCTTTATTACCTACGGAAAGACTACACCTGGCTGGTCATCCGGAAAAGCATCTATCTGGCTGCCGCATTGAAAGAGAATCTCTATATCGATATAGAGACACAACAGGTAACCCACGAACTCAGTCACCGCATTGCCGGAAAGACTGGGCTCGAAGAGCCTGAAATATATACCCTCCTCCGGGAGATAGAGGAGATACGAAGCCGGAAAGCGACTATCACCGAAGAACGGATGAAAGAGCTGATTCGGCGCATGAACAGAATCATAGAAAAAACTTTATAAAACAAAGAGATATGGAAGAGACAACCGGAACCAACGTAACCCCGCCGCCATTTTTCTTCCGGAAAACCGAAGAGCTGAAAAAACAGATAGGCAACATCATTGTAGGACAGGAAAAAGCCGTAGAGCTGATCCTCACCGCGATCCTGGCCGACGGACACCTCCTGATAGAGGGAGTACCCGGTACAGCCAAGACCCTGCTGGCCAAATTAGTCAGTAAACTGATCGATGCACAATTCTCCCGGGTACAATTCACGCCCGACCTCATGCCCTCGGATGTACTGGGCACCACTGTCTTTAATATGCAAAACGGCACCTTCGATTTCCACCGGGGTCCCGTATTTGCCGATATAATCCTGGTAGATGAAATTAACCGCGCTCCCGCCAAAACCCAGTCTGCCCTTTTCGAAGTCATGGAAGAGCGGCAGGTCACCATTGACGGTACCACCTACCCTATGGGAGAGATCTATACCATCATAGCCACCCAGAACCCGGTGGAGCACGAAGGCACCTACCGCCTTCCCGAGGTCCAGTTAGACCGTTTCCTCTTCAAGATCGAAATGGAGTACCCCAACCTGGCCGAAGAAGCCTGGATCCTGGAACGCCACAACCAGGAGAACCTCTCCGTTAAAGTGAAACAGACAGAGCCTATCCTCACCAAAGAAGAACTGTTTGCCATGCGCCGGGAAATGCGCCGGGTCTTTATAGAACCCACCCTGATCCGTTATATCGCCTCCTTAGTCTACCACTCCCGCAACAGCAAAGCCATCTACCTCGGAGCCTCTCCCCGTGCCTCGGTAGCCCTGCTACAAGCCTCCAAAGCCTATGCTATCCTTCAGGGACGCGACTTCGTAACACCCGGCGATATCCAGTTCCTCACCGTTCCGGTATTCCGGCACCGCCTGATCCTGACGGCCGAAGTCGAAATGGAAGGCTATACAACCGAAAAAGTGATCCGCCGTTTAATCGAAAAAGTGGAAGTACCCCAATAAAAAGCTATGTATCTAAGCCGGAGATTCTATATCGTTGCCATCGCTATCATCCTAACCATCGGGCTGGGATATATCTACCCGCCCCTCTTCCTGATCGGGCAGATAGCCTTGTATCTCTTTGCCGGAGCAACCTTCTATGAGATCCTGCGGCTCTACACCCTTAAAAAACCAATCACCGCCTACCGCAACTGTGCAGACCGCTTCTCCAACGGAGACGAGAATCCCGTAAAGATCATCCTGCAAAACAACTATCCCTTCACTACTCACCTCCAGGTGATCGACGAGATACCGGTTATCTTCCAGTGCAGGGATATCAACTTCCAGTTAAAAGTAGAAGCCGGCCGGCAAAAAACCATCCGCTACTCCCTGCGCCCCACCCGGCGGGGTGAATGCCCTTTCGGTAAGATCCGTGTATTTGCCTCCACCTCACTTGGTCTGGTCATGCGCCGGCATACCCTGGGCGAAGAAAAAGTAGTCAAAGTATATCCCTCCTTCCTCATGTTGCGCAAATACGAACTGATGGTTATGAGTAACAATCTTACCGAACTCGGTATCAAACAGATCCGCAAGATCGGTCACCACACCGAATTCGAGTAGATCAAAGAGTATGTAAAAGGCGACGACTACCGCACCATCAACTGGAAAGCCAGTGCCCGCACCCATAAACTACAGGTGAACCTCTACCAGGACGAACGTTCCCAACACATCCACAGTGTAATCGATAAAGGACGTACTATGCAACAGGCATCCGGAGGCATGACCCTGTTAGACTACGCCATCAATGCCTCTTTAGTGATCTCCCATGTAGCCATCCGTAAAGGAGACCATGCCGGATTAGTTACTTTCGAAGAAAAATTCGGCACCCTCCTGCCCGCCTCCAAACAAAGCGGCCAGATGGAGAACCTGCTTGAAAGCCTTTATAACCAGACCACCTCTTTCGGAGAGAGTGACTACTCTGCTCTTTATACCCATCTCTCTAAAAAAATCAGTAAACGAAGCCTGCTGATCCTCTACTGTAATTTCGACAGTATGGTAGGTATGCAACGTCAACTCGCTTACCTGCGCCTCCTCTCCCGGCAACACTTAGTGCTTGTTATCTTCTTCGAGAACAAAGAACTCAAAGAGTACAGCCTGCAAACTCCCCAGAGCACAGAAGACTATTTCAAAACAGTGACCGCCGAAAAATTCATCCACGAAAAGAAACTGATAACCGCCACTCTGAGAAGGTACGGTATCTATTCTCTGCTCACTACCACCGAAGAGCTCTCGGTAGACCTTATTAACAAATACCTGGAATTAAAATCAAAACGACTAATCTAACCCTACGGGCGAACATCCCGCCCCCTTTTCCCGTTTAACAAAAACAAAATTGATAGAAAAAACAGTAACTATGGTAAATCAGCTACTTATTCACCTGCCCACTAAAGACCTGGCCCTCTCCACCGAGTTTTTCAAAAAAACTGGGTTTTACCTTTATACCCGAATTCAGTGACGAACGCATGTCCGTTATGATCCTAAATGACAAGTGCACCATCCTGCTCAATTGCGAACTCTACTTCCGGACCCTTACCCAAAAACCGGTTGCCGATGCTTTTCATACCACCGAAACCGTCATTACCCTTGCCGTAGAGAGCATTAAAGAGGTAAAAAAATTAGTAGACCAAGCCGTACTGGCCGGTGCCCGTACCCAGATCCCCGCCCAGGATCACGGCAAATGGTACAAATGGGGATTCGAAGATATCGACGGGCATTTATGAGAGATCATTTACCTGGGTAACCTGAAGTGATATTTTTGACAACTACACGCTAAAATACAATCTGCCCGGAGATGGTTCCCGACAGATTGTATTCTATTCTTTTGTTCACCGGGAGATGTTCTCCCGGTGTGCATTTCCATGGGGAATTGCACTCCCCAATATGCTTCTTTCCCCTCAAAAATACAAGGATACCGGATAACATATCCTTAAAGAAATAACCTGTTGCCGCCAGTTTCATAGTGGCTGTTGCACGACTATGGCTGCCACTTGTTGTCGCCGGTTTCCCAACCGGTGGCTCTTTATCCTACGGCTTCATAGCCGCTCATGTATCGTGAGAAGGCTATAAAACCAGCAAAAACATACCCCATAAAAAACCAGCGGCTCTACAAAAGCAGAACTGCTGGTCATTATCATCATTTATACAAAAAATCAATCAAAAAGTGATTTAGCTATCCCCAACTCCAAACCCCGGAGCTCAGCCAATCCACGCATACGCCCCAAACAAGAATAACCCGGATTGGTCTTCTTCTTCAGATCATCGATCATCTGATGACCATGGTCCGGACGCATCGGGATCGATACCTGCCTGCGCTGCTGCAACAACAACAGATTCTTCATCACATGGTACATATCCACATCCCCTTCCAGATGGTTCGCTTCGTAGAAGTTACCCTCCTCATCACGCTGCGTACTACGCAGGTGCACAAAGTTCACCCGGTCGCCCAGGCGATCCATCATACCGGCCAGGTCGTTTTTAGAAGCCACCCCGAACGAACCGGTACAGAGGCAAAGACCATTTGACAGGTTAGGAACCGCTGCGATAAGCTTATTAAAATCCTCTTCCGTGCTCATAATGCGGGGCAATCCCAGAATAGAGTAAGGAGGATCATCCGGATGGATAGCCAGCACCACACCCGCCTCATCAGCTACCGGAGTGATCTGCTTCAGGAAATAGATCAGGTTAGAGCGAAGTTTCTCCGCATCAATATCTTTATAACGATCCAGTTCGGCACGGAACTGATCCAGGGTAAAACTCTCTTTCGCTCCCGGAAGCCCTACGATCATATTACGTGTCAACAGATCCTTTTCATCCTGCGTCATTGCCTCAAAACGGGCTTTCGCTTTCGCCTGATCTTCCGCGCTATACTCCTCTTTAGCAGCCGGACGCTGCAGGATATAAAGATCCCACGCCATAAAGGCAGCACGCTCAAAACGGAGAGCCCTTGAACCATCCGGCAATTCGTAAGCTAGGTCCGTACGGGTCCAGTCAAGAACCGGCATAAAGTTATAGGTAACCACATTTACCCCACAGGCACCCAGGTTACGGATACTCTTTTTATAATTCTCAATATACCGCTGAAAATCGCCGGTCTGGGTTTTGATATACTCATGCACCGGTACGCTTTCCACCACCGACCATCTCAACCCAACCTCTTCGATCATATCAATCCTCTTCCGGATCTCTTCCACTGTCCACTCTTCTCCGTTAGGAATATGATGAAGAGCCGTTACAATACCGGTAGCACCCGCCTGTTTAATATTCCACAGGGAAACAGGATCGTTCGGGCCATACCAACGCCATGTCTGTTCGCACAAATACATATATACTGTTTTTTATAATTAATAATTAAATAGAGAAGACATCAAAACCACCGTCTACAACAGCCAGCGTTCCGGTTACAAACGTAGAAGCATCACTGATCAGGTAGTGGATCGTACCATACAACTCTTCCGGCTCACCGAAACGTCTGAAAGGAGTATGCGCAATGATCTGCTTGGCACGGGGCGTATGCGAACCATCCGGATTGGTCAGCAGACTGCGGTTCTGGTCGGTCAGGAAGAAGCCCGGCACGATCGCATTGACACGCAGGCCCTCGCCGAACTTAATAGCCAGCTCACCGGCCATATACTTGGTGAAGTTAGAAATAGCTGCTTTGGCTGCTCCATACCCTACCACGCGGGTAAGCGGACGCAGAGAAGATTCGGAACTGAAGTTTACAATACATCCCTGTTTCTGGGCAGCCATTACATCCACAAATACCATCGTAGGATAAATGGTCCCGAAGAGATTCAGGTCAACCACCTTTTTGAAGTCATCTACCTGCAGGTCCAGGATAGTACTGTCAGGGCCGATCGTAGCACCCGGCATATTTCCCCCTGCGGCGTTCAGTAACACATCGATCCGGCCATATTTAGCCAGGATATCCTTTTTATTCTGTTCCAGTACCTCTTTGTTAAGTACATCGGTTACTAAGAAAAGAGCCTCGCCTCCTTTGTCTATAAGTTCACCCTCTAAGGCTTTACCCACCTCTTCGTTCCGGTCCAGGATCACAACTTTGGCTCCCTCGCCTACCAGATACTCTGAAATACCTCTACCCAGGATACCACATCCCCCGGTAATGACCACAACTTTTCATTCAATGTTGAATAAATTTACCATAGTTCTTATTTTTTATTATAAAATAGAATTTTTACCTGCGTTATAAAAAACAGGCCCGGTATCCATTTATCACCAAGAAGGATGAATATA
>JAJPZL010000157.1 GCA_021204375.1 Bacteroides sp. | reverse complement strand
ATTTTCCCGTAAAAATAACTTTTATTTGAATAAGAATCCATCAAAAACGGATAAGATTCCATACTTATTACCCTTGCCGGAAGAGAATAAAACGACCGGAAGTTGTACCTTCGTAACCGGTAAATATTCAAAGTGTATCCTACTTATGAAAAACAGAAAAACAGAACTAATCCTACTTTTATTATTGGTATGCGGAACCCTTCCGGCCCAGCAGACCGGATGGCCCGAAATAAGAACAGAAGCCCGCCCCGGCGCCCGTTGGTGGTGGATGGGAAGTGCCGTAGACACAGAGAACCTTACCTGGAACCTGGAAGAGTACGCCTCCAAAGGGCTGGGAACCGTGGAGATCACCCCTATATATGGTGTACAGGGCAACGATGCCAACGACATCTCCTTTCTCTCCCCCCGGTGGATGGAGGTGTATAAACATACCATTGCCGAGACCGACCGGCTGAATATGGCTACCGATATGAATACCGGTACCGGCTGGCCCTTCGGAGGCCCCGAAGTCTCCCTTGAAGATGCAGCCACCAAACTTATCACCCGGCAATACAGGGTGCAGGGAGGTAAAAAACCGGATATCCTTATCAAGGTAGAAGATGAAAAGAACAAACCCTATGCTACCTTAAATAGAGTAATAGCCTATGGCCCCAAAGGTAAGATCATCGAGATCACAGACAAAGTCACTGATGAAGGAGAGATCAACTGGAAAGTGCCCAAAGGAGAGTGGACCCTTATTGCCGCCTTTAACGGAAAGACCCGCCAACAGGTAAAAAGAGCCGCTCCCGGCGGAGTAGGCTATGTGATGGACCACCTCTCCAAAGAGGCCGTAAGTAACTATCTCTCCCGTTTCGAGAAAGCATTCGAAACTTCCGGAGCCCCCTACCCCCGTTACTTCTTCAACGATTCTTACGAAGTCTACGGAGCCGACTGGACCCCAGATTTCTTCGAACAGTTCGAAGCACGCCGCGGATACAAACTGGAGAACCACCTGCCCGAATTCCTGAGTGAAGATGCCGCTAACGAAACCACCCGCCGCATTATCTCCGATTACCGCGAGACCATGGGCGAACTCCTGCTGGAGAACTTCACCCGGCAATGGACAGCATGGGCCCACAAACACGGCAGCAAAACCCGCAACCAGGCACACGGCTCCCCGGGAAACCTGATCGATATTTACGCAACGGTGGATATACCGGAGTGCGAAGGTTTCGGCCTCTCTGAATTTGGCATCAAAGGATTGCGTAACGACACCTTGAACCGGAAGAACGACTCAGACCTCTCCATGCTGAAATATGCCTCCTCGGGTGCCCACATAGCCGGAAAACGATTCACCTCTTCCGAAACATTCACCTGGCTCACCGAACATTTCCGCACGTCGCTCTCCCAGGCAAAACCCGATCTCGACCTGATGTTCGTTTCCGGTGTCAACTATATCTTTTTCCACGGTATCACCTACTCTCCCCGCCAGGCAGCCTGGCCGGGCTGGAAATTCTATGCCTCTGTGGATATGAGCCCCACCAATACCATCTGGCGGGATGCCGGACCCTTCTTCGATTACATCAGCCGCAGCCAGTCTTTCCTGCAAATGGGCGAACCGGATAACGACTTCCTGGTCTACCTGCCCGTGTACGACATGTTGAGCAAAGAAGATAAAGGCAGGTTGCTGTTGTTCGATATTCACGGCATGGAGAAAAGAGCTCCGAAATTTATTGAGACCATCCATACCATCAACGAAAGCGGATACGATGTAGACTATATTTCAGACAACTTTATCCGTACTACCCAATGCGTGGACGGCCTGCTGCAAACATCCGGAGGAACCCGCTATAAAGCCATTATAGCACCGGGCGTAGAACTGATACCGGAAGATGTACTGGAACACCTGCTCGAACTGGCCGAAGCAGGAGCCCAACTGGTATTTACAGAGAATTATCCGGAAGATGTACCGGGATTTGCCCGCCTTGAAGAGCGTCGCACCCGTTTACAGGCCCTGAAAAGCAGACTACCGGAAACCCACTTCGGCGAAACCCTTGTTTCCGAGTTCGGCAAAGGAAAGATCATTACCGGCAATGATTATGCCAAAACCCTGGCAGCTACCGGTGTAGCCCCGGAAGAGATGAAGACCACCTACGGCTTAAGTGCCATCCGCCGCAACAACCCGGACGGGCACCACTACTTTATCTCCTCCCTGCAACCCGATGACGTAGACGCATGGATCACCCTGGCAGTCCCGGCAAGATCCGCTATGTTCTTTGATCCGATGACCGGAAAAACAGGGAAGGCACAGGTACGAACCACCGATGGAAAAACAGCAGTCAGGATAGACCTCCGCTCCGGGGAATCCCTGATCCTGAAAACGTTCGGCCAGGCAGATGTGGATGTAACCCCCTGGAACTACTGGAAAGAAGAAGGCAGCCCGGTCACCCTTTCAGAAGGCTGGAAACTTAGCTTTGTAGAGAGTGATCCGGAAATCGAAGGGGAATTTGAGATCGGTACCCCTGGTTCGTGGACAGAACTGGATATTCCGGAAGCCAAAGTAAACAAAGGAACCGCCCTTTACACCACTGTTTTCGAACTCCCGGCAGGAGTATCCGATAACTGGATACTTGATTTAGGCGATGTGCGTGAAAGTGCCCGTGTCAGGATCAATGGGAAAGAGGCCGGTATCCTCTATGCAGTACCTTACCGCACAGAAGTAGGCGCCTATCTGCAACCGGGGACCAATACCCTGAAGATAGAGGTGACCAACCTGCCCGCCAACCGCATCGCAGATTACGACCGCCGGGATATAGAGTGGAGGATATTCAAAGAGATCAATATAGTAGATAACCGTTACCAGGTAACCAAATACGGAAACTGGGAACCCGTAGAGAGCGGATTGTCGGGCAAAGTACAACTGATCCCCGTTACTAAGGAATAAACCATAGATTGTAGATAAGTAACGTGAAGAGAGCCCCGGAGGAATAAACGCCTGTCCGGGGCTTTCTGTTCCCGCTCACTCTATCATTCCCTGCTTCTTCTTTTCACGGTAAGCATAATACTCCGCCGATTGGGTGATCTCTTTATAGTGGCTGATCTCAAAAAGCCACCCTTTATAAACCGGCTTTTTAGTGATATATTTCAGCTGCTCCAGGCTATCTATAATACGGGTAACCTTACCCGCATAAAGCCCGGTAATACGCGCCAGATACCGGTAACTCACTAGCACCTCTCCCGGCTTACACACATAATCCCGGTGCTGATACTCCACCTCATATTCACTGTAACAGGCTAAAGAGAAGAGGGCTCCATATACATATCCCATTTCCCGGTCCATATCCTCTTTACAATACATCCAGTACAAAACGATCCGGGGAAGCATAACATACCCCTGTGAAAGCATCAAAGCCAACAGATTATCGTCTAACGGTATACGTCTCATAACCAAACAGTTGCACACTTATTATCCCCAAATAACACTCGTAACATATTGTATACCAGAGAGTAGCAAAAATTTCGGTCAGGTACCGGTACGAAAATGAAGCACAGAAGCGATTTTCACATAGTATATTAAATAAAAATAGAATAATACCCAAAAACCAGTTTCTTTTAAAATTGGAAAGAGAAGAGTCTGTTTCATATCCATTCATCTTTTAAAGGTTAGTAAAGCAAAGATACGATCCCGGGAGAAATTATGCAAGAAAAAAGAGAGATCCACCCTCCGGGAGAAGAAACAGGAATCCTCTTTTTTTCAGGAGATCTGACTCTAAAAAAGTACAGGGCCGACCAAAAAAGTACTGAACGGTGCAAAGAAAAGTACAGGGCGGTGTAGAAAAAAGTACAGAACCCGTTTTTACGGTTCAATCACCCCGTACAACCGGATCGCCGGAAAAAACAAAGGAATATTTCAGGTTTTATGCTACCTTTGCAAACAAGTTCCCACTAAAATGAAGGCCAGAATGAAAAACAGATTACTCTTACTTTTTATAGGATTACTCTTCCTGATAGGTTGCGGAAAGAAAAGCAACCCGGTTACTATCAGCGGAACCGTAAACGGTGTAGAGAGCAACGAACTCTATTACTCCATTCCGGTGAAGGGTACCTACTCCCCCTATTTCCGGGACACCCTCTCTTTAGACCCTTCCGGCGGATTTATTCTGAAGACAGAGACCGATGTACCGGTTTTTATCACCTTCCAGCTTCCGGGAACATCCATCCGGAAAGGAGAATATATCTACCGGGAAATGACCCTGCCCGTCATACCCGGACAATCTCTTATGCTTACCATTAACCGGGAAGAAGAAGTAGCCTCCTTCATGGCACAGGGAGAATATGCAGAAGCAGTCAATGCTTATATGGATCTTCCGGTACCTCCCTATTTCCACACCTTCGGAAGGCTTTTTCATCATTTAACCCCCGAAGAGATAGTGGACACTATTGCTACCCTGAAAGAGGAAGATATGAAGCCGTTCAAACGTATGAAAGAGGATGGGACTATTCCCGCAACGATGTGCCGGCTCATAGCAGAGGACAGAGATTGTTACTATGCCTTAGCCGCTACCTACGCATATATGGCCCAGGTTAGGGATTTTACCATTCCCGACTCTTTACGAAGTGCATGGCTGGATATATACCGGCAATACCCTCCGGATGAAAATAGCCGGATCGCCTCTCCTTCCTGGCCGGATTATGCCTACTTTTTTATAAACAGCCTGCCCTATTTCACGGAGGGGATCACCCGGAAAACCCTGCAAAACCTGCACCGGGAGGGCAGGATCCATACCTTTTTCCTGGAACAGGCCCGGGAGAGGCTTTCGGGCCAAAGACTGGAGTACTATACCGCCTTCTATCTGTTCCAGGAGGGATTCCAGAAGAATTACGAACAAGAGCTGATCACGCTGTATGACCGGTTTACAGAGAAGTATCCCCGGAGCCCCTACATTCCTTTTATTGAAAAAGAGATAGAAGAGATCCGCCTTTACCACGAAAAGATAAGCGGTCCGGTTAAAGAGACCATCCGTATCCTGGATGATCAGGAGAATATCTCTTCTTTATCAGAAGCACTGGCTCCTTTTAAAGGAAAGAAAGTATATATAGATGTATGGGCTACCTGGTGCGGCCCCTGCAAAAGAGAGTTTGCCTTCAAAGAACCTTTTCACCAGTGGCTGACAGAACACGGCTATGAGCTGTTATATATTTCGATCGATGAAGAGAGAGCGGAGAACAAATGGCTGGAGATGATGAGATATTACGACCTGGAAGGGTACCACATACGGGCCTCAGAAGCGCTGAAAGCCGACCTCTACCGGATCTATGACCAGAACGGTACGGTAATGATCCCCTGGTATATGGAGATAGATGAAGAGGGGAATATCCGGGAAAGGCATGCCCGCAAACCTTCGGAGATAGTGGGTGGAAAAGAATAACAATAACACAGATTAAAACAAAAGTAGTATGGGTACCCCCATGCTACTTTTATTTTTAGTTTATTCAGCTTTTTCAGTAACTCTCTTTTTAGCCGGAGCTTTTCTGGCGGCAGGTTGCTTCTCAGTAGCCGGAGCGGCAGCTCTCTTTTCAGCCTCCTTCTTTTTAGCCAGTTTTGTCTCCAACGTTTCTACCTTATTAGTCAGGGATTCAATCTCCTGACCCTGGTTCTTAATGGTAGTAAGCAGGGAATTCAGCTCTTCGTTATCAATATCCTCCGGATAGAGGGAATTAACCCTTTTGATAAAGTCTCCCAGAATATTCATATAGTTGGTAAAGGCATCGTAAGGAGAATCGTAAATGCCTCTATAGAAACCGACGTTGGAGGGCTTGGTGGTCATAAAACGGAAGTTATTACTGGCCTGCAGGTAGTCCCAGTCCTGCTTGATGCGGCGGTCGTTACAGAGGTGTACCCGCTCTGCCACACTGTACAGTTTATTGAAAGCTTCGCGCTGCAACACATTTCCCAACCATACGCTGACATCTCTCTCTTCGTCTACCCAGGATACGGGGTGATTGGCATCAATGGCAGCCACCGATTTCAGTTTACCGATCACTTCGGAAGGAGTAGAGAAGGTAATCCCTTTCTCTTTGGCACAGGCAGGCAGGGCCTTGAAGAATTCCAGGATATTGGAAGAGAGGGGTTGGAAAATACCCAGCGCCGAAAGCTCCATAAAGATATTGTAGACCTGTTCTTCTTCCGGATAACCGGCAATCCAGTCGATGTATTTATCGGCAAAGAGCGGATATTCACTCCAGTCGGAGTTGGAGAAACGTAGCCCTATATCGTCGGAAAGTTTGAAATCACGCAACAACAGCTTCAGGTTGGGAGCCATGTTACAGTTATATACATAGTGGGGACTCTTCCATCCCAGGATATGCTTGGCTCCCTCGGTAAGCATGCCTTTGAAGCCCATAGCAGATACCTGGGCACCGATCTTATCGGTATAGATAAGGCTGGAGTTACGGAACACTTTGGGAGCTTTTCCGAAGAGTTGTTTGATCTTACCACTCATACGCATCACCTCTTCGCGGAAGCAATCTTCGTTCGCCAGGGAAGAGAGACCGTGTGAATAAGGTTCAGCCAGGAATTCACAGCAATCGGTATCGTTCAACTGGTGGAGCAGGTCTACAACGGCAGGCGCATAGATCTCTAGTTGTTCCATGGCAACCCCGGAAATAGAAAGAGCTACTTTAAAGTATCCGTTTGAATTCTTTGCCATCTCCACCAGGGTGGTCAGAGCGGGAATATAAGAGCGCTCTGCAATGTCGTTGATACTGGATTCGTTGGCAAAATCATCGCAGTAATAGTGATCCAGGCCGATATCAAAGAAGCGGTAACGTTTCAGATGAACGATCTGGTGTATTTCAAAATAGAGGCATATTGTTTTCATATATATTGGAGTTTTACTGTTAACTAATAATTTTCAGAACTTCGTCGTAGATACCACGTACTTTGTAGCCTACATTTTCCCAGACGATCTGGTCTACTTCCCGTTTTCCTTTGTCACGGAGGTATTCATACATAGCCGGATAGGTACAGATGGAGTAAATAGCATCTGCCATAGCCTGTATGTCCCAGTAATCGGTTTTAATGCAGTTATCCAGGATCTCGGCACAACCGGACTGTTTGGAGATAATAGTAGGTACGCTTACCTGCATCGCCTCTAGCGGAGAGATACCGAAAGGCTCGGAAACAGATGGCATGATATATACATCACTGGCCTTCAGTACTTCGTACACCTGCTTTCCTTTCATAAAGCCCGGGAAGTGGAACCGGTCTGCAATCCCTCTTTCGGCAGCCAGACGGATCATCTGGTCCATCATATCTCCGTTACCGGCCATTACAAAACGCACATTCTTTGTTTTGGCCAGTACCATAGCGGCAGCCTCTACAAAATATTCGGGACCTTTCTGCATGGTGATACGTCCCAGGAAGGTGACGATCTTTTCTCCTGGTTTCCTGCGGGGAACTATATCCAGGATCTCCTGAGAAATAGGAGATACCGCATTGTGCACAGTCGAGACTTTCCGGGGATCCTGGTGGTATTTATGAATAACCGTCTGCCGGGTAAGTTCACTGACACACATAATATGGTCGGCATTATCCATTCCGTTCTTTTCAATGGAATAGACGGTAGGGTTCACATTACCGCGGCTGCGGTCAAAATCGGTGGCATGTACATGAATAACCAGCGGCTTATCGGAGATCATCTTCGCGTGTATACCGGCGGGATAGGTAAGCCAATCGTGCGAGTGGATAATTTCAAACTCCTGTTGCCGGGCTACCACCCCTGCTACAATAGAATAGTTATTGATCTCTTCGTGGAGATTATCCGGATAGCGCCCGGAAAACTCAATACAACCCAGATCATTGGTACGCAGGTAGTTAAAATCGGCATAAATATGGTCTCTCAGATCGTAGTAGAGTTGCGGATCCATATAGGAACCGACCCGGCTCTTTACATATTCCCAGTTCACATCCCGCCACACAACCGGGATGCTGTTCATCCCGAGAATACGCAGGAAGCTCTGGTCTTCGTCACCCCAGGGTTTAGGAATACAAAATGTGATCTCCAGGTCGGATTGCTGGGATATTCCTTTGGTTAAACCGTAACTGGCAGTTCCTAAACCTCCCAGGATATGAGGGGGGAACTCCCATCCAAACATTAATACTTTCATCTTAGTTCCTCCTCTTATATATTGTATTTACTTAAAAGCTTTAATATACGCAGGATCTCGGCTACATTCATAGCAAAAGAGATCGCTCCTCTTCCTTTAAAAGGTGGATTTCCATCGAAAAGCTCAGGTATGGAACCTATACAGTGGGTGGTCATCTCCTCTTCAAAACCGATCAGGTGGTGTTCTACGAACGAGAGACCGCTCATTTTATAGATACACAGGTAAGCCTCCATATAGAATCCCATCAGCCAGGGCCACGCTGTACCCTGATGGTAAGCATAATCGCGCTGGGTCTGGGGACCTACATAATTGGGATTGTATCCGCCGCTCTTGGGGCTTAAGGAACGCAACCCTTTGGGAGTAAGTAACTCTTTGGTAACTACATCCAATACCTGTTTTTTTTGCTTTACATCCAGCGGGGAGTAATCGAAGGCAACAGTAAATATCATATTGGGACGTACACTCCAGTCCATCATATTACCATCGACATAGTCGAGCAGGTAACCATACTCATTTCGGAAAGTCTCTACAAAAGAGGCAGCGGTTACGGAAGCCAGTTCATCCAGCGAATCGGCCAGGAGGGTATTTCCCCCCTCACGGTTTAGCTCCGCCACAAAACGAAGGGCGTTATACCACAGGGCATTGATCTCTACAATATAGCCTGTACGGGGAACAATGGGTTTTCCGTTCACAGTAGAGTTCATCCATGTAACGGGTTTCTCTTTGCCGTCCGTATAGAGGAGGCCGTTAGCATGCAAAAAGAGATTATTGTGTTTCCGCCTGCGGATAAAGTCAATGATCTCTTCCAGTAACAGACCATATTTTTCACGGCACTGCTGGCGGGAGGTCTCTTTGGCATATTGTTGCAAAGCCCAGACAGCCCAGAGCAGGACATCGGGATCTTCCATTTCGTAGATCTTGCTAACTAAAGGAAGATCGTTCATATAACCGCGGATGGATTCCTGCGCTGTCTCCATGACATCTTCAAATTCAGAGATTTCATCTACTGCCAGGGTCAGTCCGGGCAGGGAGACAAAGAGGTCACGGGCCCTGCATTTAAACCAGGGATAACCGGCCAGGATATAGTGATTACCCTCCTGCTTGTTATGGAACTGATGGGCGGAGTTCTTCAGGCAGTTGTAAAAACTATCCCGGGGGGTCCGCTCTTCTACCTCTTTTTCGAACAGGCGCTTTAACTGGCGGGTATTGGCTTCGAAGATACCGGCAGAAAAGACTACGCTCTCTCCTTTTTTAATGCTTACTTCAAAGTATCCCGGTACATAGAGGTCCTCATTAAAATAGTAGCCTCTCTCCTGTTCTTTCGGATATTCAATGCCTTTATACCAGTCGGGCATAAAGTGGAAGTCGTTCTTTTTATTAAGCTGCATGTAAAGTTCCGGGTAGGAAGCATACATGCGTGTTTTTATACCGTTCTCTATCTCCTGGTACTCCCGGCTGGCCTGCATGTTCTCATGGGTATACTCCCTTACACTACGGAATGCAAGGAAAGGACGGAAACGGAGTACTGTGGGAGAGTGTGCTTCGACCAGTGTATAACGGATCAGGATGCGGTTTTCATGGTGTACAAAGACTTTTTCTTTGGCAAGGACCACTCCGCCTACGCGGTAAGTGGTAACAGGAACTTTTTCACAATCAAAACTACGGATATATTTATGCCCGTTCGGACTATAGTGATCTCCATTGTATTTATGAAGTCCCAGGTTAAACTCTGTACCGTGTTGTACGACTGTTTCATCCAGCGAAGAGAGAAGTACATGGTTCTCATCATCCAGTTCCGGGACAGGAATTACAAAAAGCCCATGGTATTTCCTCGTGTTACAATCTACAATCGTAGTACAGTGATAAGCCCCCGATTTATTAGTCCGGAGGATCTCTCTTGGTAAAGATTCCTCCAGATTAACCATCAGAGTCCTGTCGAAATGTAAGTAACTCATAGTTGTCTTTTATTTAAGGATTATATAACGAGTGTACTGATAACATT
>JAJPZL010000135.1:9643-10150 GCA_021204375.1 Bacteroides sp. | reverse complement strand
CGTAGCAATTTATTGGAAGCTTGTGATAAATACACCAGCGTTCACGTTTATGAAGTGAATTATAGTAACTTTGCTATAGAATGCTTGGGGCGTGAGCGTCACTGCTGTTTATTTTCCAAGGTCGCTACACCTATGCGGATAAACATAGTGATGGCTCACGCTTTTTTTTATTTTATAAGGCACTATACAGAAGCTACTATCCACCTTCCCAGGGGTCTGCTCCTACCCGGGCAGAACAATCTATTTTTTACGGATAGCCGGCGCCCGATGTTCATACCGATATGGATATCGCATCCGTGGTATAGTATAGGGAGAAAGTAATTTTTTCATAAAATAGTAGTTTTGGCTGTTCTAAAAACATATCAGTATTTTTTGTATTAGTTAATGAGATAAAGAACAGTCCACGCCCGGCAGGCCTGTGAAGGTATGCCGGGTTGTGTTTTATGGGAGGTATGAGAAACGGTGAACCATATGATTATCACCACTTTGTTACCGCCAGTTTAGCTT
>JAJPZL010000135.1:0-9633 GCA_021204375.1 Bacteroides sp. | reverse complement strand
GGTTTATAACTGGTGGCTCTTTAAAATGCGGCTTCATAGCCGCTCTGGTACCGTGTAGGGGCTGTGAATACGGCGGGAACAGAGTGTTCCCTGACTTCATCGGTCGTTCTTTCAGAACTTTCATTATCAGTCAATTATCACCCCAGGGTTAAAACCCCGGGCTAGAATCCGAAGGGCCTTCAGCCCTTTAAATGACGTAACAAAAAAGAATAATTTAAATGGTACCCTGTAAAAGAGATTATATCAAAAGTAAAATATACTATCATATTTGTCATTCTGAATGTAATGAAGAATCTTTTCTATGTAAAAAATATGTTTCACTGCGTTCAACATGACAAAATTAGAAATAAAATTACTTTTGATCCAATCTCTTTTATTTTTATTTTATCTCTGTCAAAACATCTTCCGCACCCGGTCGATCCAGGCTACGAGTGCATCGATCTCCTGCAGGGTGTTATATACACCGAAAGAGGCTCTTACGGTACCTTCGATACCGAGTCGTTGCATAAGCGGCTGGGCACAATGGTGGCCGGTACGTACGGCTATTCCCAACCGGTCGAGCAGGGTACCCATATCGAAGTGATGGATACCGGCTACTAGGAAGGAGATGATGCTGCTTTTGTGGGGGGCTTCTCCGTAGATACGAAGCCCTTCGATCTCTTTGAAGCGACGGGTTGCATATTCGGTCAGTGTGTGTTCGTGGGCAGCGATCTTATCCATGCCGATAGCGGTAATATAATCAATGGCTTTGGCAAAGGCGGTGGTACCGATATAGTCGGGCGTACCGGCTTCGAATTTATAGGGGAGTTCGTTGAACGTGGTCTTTTCAAAGGTTACTTTTTGGATCATCTCTCCTCCTCCCTGGTAAGGGGGAAGTCTGTCGAGCCACGCCTCTTTACCGTAGAGTACACCGATACCGGTAGGGCCGTATACTTTATGGGCAGAGAAAGTGTAAAAATCGACATCGAGGTCACGGACATCCACCTGTAGATGGGGAACGGCCTGGGCTCCGTCTAATAGTACGGGTATTCCTGCCTGGTGAGCTATATTAATGATCTCTTTTACGGGATTGATAGTTCCCAATACATTGGAGACATGGGTTACCGATACCAGCCTGGTACGGTCGGTAATGAGGTTGCGGTATTCGTCCATCAGGAGCTCGCCTCGGTCGTTCATGGGAATGACCTTCAGACGGATACCTTTGCGGGTTTCCAGGAGCTGCCAGGGTACAATATTACTGTGGTGCTCCATGGTGGAGATAATTACCTCATCGCCCTCCTTCATACACGCTTCGCCCATACAGAAGGCAAGCAGGTTGATGGCTTTGGTGGTTCCGCGGGTAAAGATGATCTCCCGGGAAGAGGCGGCATTGATAAAGTTGCGCACGGATTCGCGGGAGTTCTCGTGGAGTTCGGTGGCCCGCTGGGAAAGGAAGTGGACGCCCCGATGTACATTGGAGTTGACGGAGTAGTACTCGTCTACAATGGATTCTACCACGGCACGGGGTTTCTGGGTAGTGGCTCCGTTATCGAGGTAGATAAGGGGTTTACCGTATACCTCCCGCTCAAGAATGGGGAAATCTTCGCGTATTTTTGTTACATCCATGATCTATCTTATTTACAGATGGCACAATCCTGGCACCTTTTGAGTTCTCCGCGGAAACGTTTCTCTACCAGCAGGTGAAGGCGATCTTTGAGGGCGTCAATGCGGATCGTATCAATAACTTCATTGACAAATGCGAACATCAATAGCAGGCGGGCCTCTTTTTCGGGAATACCGCGAGCACGCATATAGAAGAGTGTATTCTCATCAAGCTGTCCTACGGTGGCTCCGTGGCTGCACTTTACATCGTCTGCATAGATCTCCAGCTGTGGCTGGGTATACATACGGGCTTTGCTGGTAGCGCACAGGTTGCGGTTGGTCTGCTCGGAAAGAGTGTGCTGCGCACCGGGACGAACGAGTACACGGCCGGCAAAGGCTCCGGTAGAGTGGTCGTCGAGTACATATTTATAGAGTTCCCGACTGTGGCAGTTGGGTACCCGGTGATCGATAAAGGTGTTATTATCGACATGTTGCTCTCCATCTGTAATGGCCATCCCGCAGAGGGTGATCTCTGCTCCTTCGCCGATCAGGGATACTTCGGTGGTATTGCGGGTAGTACCGGTGTAGAGTGACATACCGTTGAGCAGTACATTGCTTCCGGCTTTCTGCTCTACATAGAGGTTACTGATACGGGTGGTAGCGGTGGTTGTCTCTTCGAGTTCGTACATATCGAAAACGGCATTTTCGCCGGCAAAGACTTCGATCACCTGGGTGGCCAGGAAGTTTACTTCGTCCATAGCGTGATCACAAACCAGCAGGCGGAGTTGGGCTCCCTCTTCGAGTACGATCAGTACCCGGCGGTTGACCATCAGATCGACATCCCCGCGAAGGATATTTACCAGCTGGAGGGTCTTTTCGACTACTACATTACGGGGGACATAGATAAAGAGTCCATCCTGGGTAAAGGTAGTATTGAAAGCGGTAACGGCGTCTTTTTTGGTATCGGCAAGTTTACCGTAGTACTTCTCTACCAGTGCGGGATACTCATTGGAGAGCTCCCGGAGGCTTCCCAGCAATACTCCTTCGGGAAGAGTGGTTTTGGGAAGTAGTTTGCTGTAAAAGGCGTCGTTCACCACGAAATAAAGGGAGGTACCCATATTGGGTACGTCGCAGGTAAATACTTCGTAGGGATTGACCGGTATATCGAGACGATTGATGTTGAGCCCGTAATCGGCTTCAAACTTTTTGCTTACATCCGTATACTTATAATTCTCTTCCCGGCTGGTAGGAAAACCGGCCCGGCAGAAATCTTCGAAAGCACGTTCGCGGGTAGCATTGAGTACTTCGCTGCTGTGCCGGTAGATGCTTTCGCGTACCTGAGTATAGAGGTCAATATATTGTTGTTCTGGTTTCATGATGTTACTCGTTTTCCGATTTAATCCAGTCGTATCCCCTCTCTTCGAGTTCAAGGGCAAGTTCGGGTCCGGCGGTCTTTACAATGCGGCCTTTGTAGAGCACATGCACGATATCGGGTTTGATATAGTCAAGCAGACGCTGGTAATGGGTGATCACAATGACACTGGTTTCGGGGGTTTTGAGTTTATTGACTCCTTTGGCTACAATGCGGAGGGCATCAATATCGAGACCGGAGTCTGTTTCGTCCAGGATGGCTAATTTAGGTTCGAGCATAGCCATCTGGAAGATCTCGTTGCGCTTCTTCTCTCCTCCGGAGAAGCCTTCGTTGACACTGCGGTTGGCCAGTTTATTGTCGAGTTCTACAATGGCTCTCTTTTCGCGCATCAGCTTCAGGAATTCGGAGGCTGAAAGGGTAGGCAGCCCTTTGTATTTACGTTGTTCGTTGACAGCGGTACGCATAAAGTTGACCATGCTTACGCCGTGGATCTCTACGGGATACTGGAAGGAGAGGAAAATGCCTTCGTGGCTGCGTTCCTCGGGAGAGAGTTCCAGCAGGTCTTTGCCGTTGAAGGTAACACTTCCTTTGGTTACTTCGAAAGCGGGATTTCCTACCAGTACACTGCTCAGGGCACTTTTACCGGAGCCGTTGGGGCCCATAATGGCGTGTACTTCGCCTGGTTTTACGGTAAGGTTGATCCCTTTTAATATCTCTTTATCGTTGATGCTTGCATACAGATCTTTAATTTCTAACATATCTTGTTCTTTTACTTATTTACGTTTGATTATCCGACACTTTCTTCCAGCGAGATAGCGAGTAGTTTTTGTGCTTCTACGGCAAACTCCATCGGAAGTTTGTTGATCACCTCTTTGGCATATCCGTTGACGATCAGCCCGATGGCATCTTCGGTAGGGATACCGCGCTGGTTACAATAGAAAAGCTGGTCTTCGGATATTTTGGAGGTGGTGGCTTCATGCTCAATAACGGCTGTCTCGTTATGGATATCCATATAGGGAAAGGTATGGGCTCCGCACTGATCACCCAGCAGCAGGCTGTCGCACTGGCTGTAGTTACGGGCTCCTTCAGCTTTTTCGACTACTTTGACCAATCCTCGGTAGGAGTTCTGGCTGTGTCCGGCAGAGATCCCTTTACTGATAATGGTGCTTTTGGTATTTCGCCCGATGTGGATCATCTTGGTACCGGTATCGGCCTGTTGAAAGTTATTGGTAACGGCTACGGAATAGAACTCTCCCACAGAGTTATCACCGCTAAGGATGCAACTGGGGTATTTCCAGGTGATAGCACTTCCGGTCTCTACCTGTGTCCAGGATAGTTTGGAGTCGACTCCTTTGCAGTGTCCGCGTTTGGTTACAAAGTTATAGACTCCTCCTTTGCCGTAGGCATCACCTGGATACCAGTTCTGTACGGTGGAGTATTTTACTTCGGCCCGGTCGTGTACAACGATCTCTACAATAGCAGCATGGAGTTGGTTCTCGTCACGCATCGGTGCCGTACATCCTTCGAGATAAGATACATAGGAGTCGTCATCGGCTACGATAAGGGTCCGTTCGAACTGCCCGGTATTAGCAGCATTGATCCGGAAATAGGTGGAGAGCTCCATGGGGCATCTGACTCCTTTGGGAATATAGACAAAGGATCCGTCGGAGAAGACTGCGGAGTTAAGGGCTGCGAAATAGTTATCGCGGTGGCCTACTACCGAGCCCATATATTTCCGGATAAGATCAGGGTGCTCTTTAACGGCTTCACTGAAAGAGCAGAAGATGATTCCTTTCTCCATAAGGGTCTCTTTAAAAGTGGTCTTGACGGAAACGGAGTCCATCACTGCATCTACGGCAATACCGCTCAGGGCCATCTGCTCTTCCAGGGGTATACCCAGTTTATTAAAGGTTTTAATGAGTTCGGGGTCGACCTCGTCCATCGATTTGGGCTCCTCCTTCTTTTGGATAGGATCGGCATAGTAGGATATATCCTGATAGTCGATCGGTGGTATAGTGAGATGGGCCCAGCTTGGCATCTCCATGGTAAGCCAGTATTGATAGGCTTTGAGGCGGAATTCGAGTAACCACCCGGGCTCCTCTTTTTTGGCGGAAATAAGCCGGATCACCTCTTCATTGAGTCCTTTGGGAATGACCTCCGTCTGAACGTCGGTAGTAAATCCGTATTTATATTTTTCCTGTGTGAATTCCTTCACGAATTTATTGGGTTCTTCCTGTTGCATAACCTTAAATTATAAATTGTTGGGTGGCCTCTTCTACAGCCGGGAAGAAGGGAGCTGTAACTTCCTTCATCCGAGTGTATAACAGGGATCCTTCTTTGTTTGTTTGACGAGTAAAACGACCGTCGGTATCTATATAATCAATTACATGGATCAGTAAACTGATCATAAGGGCGTATTTGGCAAACCCCAGCGCGGCTCCCAGCCACCGGTTGATACACCCCAGTGCAAGGGCTTCGGCGACTTTGGTAAGTGTGGAAGCAACCAGCGAAAAGAGAAGTGGTATAATGATCCAGATGGCCAGAAAAGAGAGAACCTGTGCCAGGGTTCTGGATTCCGTAATAACGGGATAAAGACGCTCAGCCAGCGAACCGTAAAGGACACCGGCGGCCCACAGGCCGATCACAAAGCCGGCAATGGAGGCAAGCTGCTGGATAAACCCTTTGGTAAAACCGATAAGGGTACCGACGGCCAGCAGGACCAGGATCACTATATCAATGGTTGTCATCTTTATTTATACATAAATGTGCCAATGAAGATATGTTTTCAGGTATTTCATTGGCACATTTTAAAGTCTTCGACTCTATAATGTGATTATAAGGTCTGTTTTACTTCTATTTCCTGGAAGGATTCAATAATATCTCCTACTTTGATATCGTGATAATTTACCAGGCTGATACCGCATTCGTAATTCACGGCTACCTCTTTGACATCATCTTTAAAGCGTTTGAGCGCATTGATAGCTCCGGTATGGATCACGATACCGTCGCGGATAAGGCGTGCCTTGTCGCTACGTTTCACCTTACCTTCTTTCACAATAGCACCGGCTACCGTACCTACCTTGGTAATGTTGAAGACTTCGCGTACTTCGATGGTGGCTGTAACCTCTTCTTTCACTTCGGGAACCAACATACCTTCCATAGCGGATTTAACCTCCTCCATTGCATCATAGATCACAGAGTACATACGGATATCGACCCCTTCCTGCTCAGCAAACCTGCGTGCAGAGGCTGAAGGACGTACCTGGAAGCCAATGATAATGGCGTTGGAGGCTGCGGCCAGCGAAACATCTGATTCGGAGATCTGGCCTACGGCTTTATGGATTACATTCACCTGGATCTGCTCGGTAGAGAGTTTGATGAGTGAATCACTAAGGGCTTCGATAGAACCGTCCACATCTCCCTTGACAATAATATTGAGTTCCTGAAAGTTTCCAAGGGCAATACGACGTCCCACTTCGTCCAGGGTAAGGAGTTTCTGTGTACGGAGTCCCTGCTCACGTTGTAGTTGCTCACGTTTGTTGGTGATCTCCCGGGCCTCCTGCTCCGTATCAATGACGTGGAAAGTGTCTCCCGCAGTGGGTGCACCGTTGAGTCCGAGGATCAGCACGGGTTCAGAGGGTCCAACTTCCTGGATACGTTGTCCGCGTTCGTTGAACATCGCTTTTACTTTACCGTAGTGTGTACCGGCCAGTACAATATCTCCCATTTTCAGGGTACCGTTGGATACCAGTACGGTAGCTACATACCCACGCCCTTTATCGAGGGTAGATTCGATAATGGAACCTGTACCTTTGCGGTCGGGGTTGGCTTTGAGTTCGAGGATCTCGGCTTCAAGGAGTACCTTTTCAAGCAGTTCGGCTACACCGGTCCCCTGCTTGGCAGAGATATCCTGCGACTGGTATTTACCTCCCCAGTCTTCTACCAGGAAGTTGAGGTTGGCCAGTTCTTCTTTGATCTTATCGGGGTTGGCAGAGGGTTTATCTACCTTATTGATCGCAAATACAATGGGAACTCCTGCTGCCACAGCGTGATTGATCGCTTCTTTGGTCTGAGGCATCACGTTGTCATCTGCCGCCACAATAATGATAGCGATATCGGTTACCTTGGCACCACGGGCACGCATCGCCGTAAAGGCTTCGTGACCGGGAGTATCCAGGAAGGTAATATGTCTGCCATCTTCGAGTTCTACATTGTAAGCTCCGATATGCTGGGTAATACCTCCGGCCTCACCGGCAATTACATTGGCTTTACGGATGTAGTCCAGGAGTGAGGTTTTACCGTGGTCTATGTGTCCCATCACTGTTACAATGGGGGCACGGTGTTGCAGATCCTCTTCGGCATCCTCTTCTTCTGTAATAGCCTCAGCTATATCGGCACTAACATATTCGGTCTTAAAGCCAAACTCTTCAGCTACCAGGTTAATGGTCTCCGCATCCAGGCGCTGGTTGATGGATACCATCATACCGATACTCATACAAGTAGCGATGACCTGGTTTACGGATACATCCATCATCGTTGCCAGCTCGTTGGCTGTTACGAACTCGGTAAGTTTAAGTACTTTGCTATCGGCCAGCTCCTGGTTCTCGATCTCCTGCTGTTTATTGATAGCCTGTTCGCGTTTGTCTTTACGATACTTGGTTGCTTTATTTTTACCTTTGCTGGTAAGACGAGCCAGGATCTCTTTTACCTGTTTTGCCACATCTTCGTCGCTAACCTCAGGTTTGATAACCGGTTTCTTAAAGCGCAGGTTATTGTTGTTATTATTATTACGGTTGTTCCTTCCGCCACCGCCGGGCCGGGCCGGTTTCTCACTGTTGGGAACAGGACGGGCCAGGTTGGATACGTTATTGATATCCACCTTTTCTTTATTGATACGGCTTCTTTTTTTCTTTCTTGCGTTCTCGTCAGAGCTTTCGGTGGCCGGTTTCGTCTTTTTGTTAGGATCATCATCTTTACGGATCTCTTTGATGATAGCGTCTTTCATCTGTTTACGCTGCTCCTGGCGCTGACGATCTTTCTCTTCTCTCTCTTTCCACTTTTCCTCTTTGGATTTCTTTTTCGGACGTGTAGACTGATTCAGGGCAGCCAGGTCGATCTGACCGATCACATTGATCTTATTGACAAACTCCGGTTTGCGGATCGTAAATACGTCGCTGCTCTCTGTTTGTGTTTCTGCCACTTCTGCCGGCCTCTCTCCTTCTTCCGGTTTTACTTCTTGTACGAGTTGTGTTATCACCTCTTCTTCCTTTATATTTACGGGGGCCGGCTCTGCTACGGGGGCAGCTTTTACCGGTTCTTCTTTTTGTGTGGTTTCAACGGAAGGTACGGGTACTGCTACAGGAGTCTCTTCTACCTGGGGTACACTACCGGTATCCGGAGTTGCTTTTTCTTCCCTGACAGGCCTGACAGGGGTTTCAGCTACAGCAGGCTTAGCCGGTTGTTTCTCTGCTTTTTTACTGAACTGGTCCAGATCGATCTTACCTACCTGTTTGAATTTGGGACGGGCACTCTCAAGAACTATCGTCTTGATCACTTCAGGTTTGGGAGCGGGAGATTCCGTTTTCTTCTCCCCGTTATCATCAATAGAGACTGACGACTTGTTGCGGTCTTTATTCTGTCTTTCCTGGCTGAAACGCTCAGACTGGATCTTCAGGTTCTTATCTTTACTGAACTCTTTCACCAGTACGGCGTATTGTTCTTCAGTAATCTTCGTATTAGGACTCGCTTCAATGGTATATCCCTTCTTTTGCAGGAACTCAACAACGGTTGATATCCCTACATTCAAATCTCTTGTAACTTTGTTTAACCTAATCGTCATACTTTTTAATTATTATTCCTTACCGGTGCTTACTCACCGGTACATCGCAGGGAAGAGATCACTCTTCAAACTCTGCTCTCAAAATACGTAATACCTCATCAATTGTCTCTTCTTCCAGATCTGTCTTATCGATCAACAGATCACGGGGAGCATTTAATGTGGCTTTAGCCGTATCAATACCAATAGACTTGATGGCGTTGATCACCCATTCTTCGATCTCATCCTTGAATTCATCCAGGTAGATATCTTCATCATCTCCATCACCATCCAGTTCGCGGTATACATCAATGGTATATTCAGTCAGCATACTGGCCAGCTTAATACCCATTCCTCCTTTACCGATAGCGAGGGAGACCTCTTCGGGGCGAAGGAATACTTCCGCTTTTCTCTCTTCCTCGTTCAGACGGATGGAAGATACTTTAGCGGGACTGAGCGCACGCTGTATAAAAAGTAAGATATTGGGTGTATAGTTAATTACATCAATATTCTCGTTACGGAGTTCGCGTACAATACCGTGAATACGGCTTCCTTTGACTCCGACACAGGCACCTACGGGGTCGATACGGTCGTCATACGATTCAACGGCTATTTTAGCACGTTCACCCGGGATACGGGCTATTTTCTTAACCGTAATGAGCCCGTCATTGATCTCGGGTACTTCCATTTCGAAAAGACGTTGCAGGAAAACTGGTGAGGTACGGGAAAGAATAATTTCCGGATTGTTATTCTTGTTATCCACACGGGCTACCACGGCTCTAGCTGTTTCGCCTTTGCGGTAAAAGTCGGACGGGATCTGCTCGGTCTTGGGAAGCAATAGTTCGTTCCCTTCATCGTCCAGAAG
>JAJPZL010000490.1 GCA_021204375.1 Bacteroides sp. | reverse complement strand
AGCCTCTGTTAATCGCTAAAAAAATAATTAATTAACCATATTTGGTATAAAACTTTATGTAACTTACAGAGTTATCGCTAAATTTGCATGTAATTTAAGAAACTGGATATGAAGAATCTATTTTTAATCTTTCTCCTTGCAGCAGTGTTATTGGGCGGGATATTCCAAAGCTGTGATAACACAAAAACATATGCAGAAAAAATGGCCGATGAACGTAAAGCCATTAATAAATATATTAGAGATCAGAACATTAAGGTCATTACTGTAGAAGAGTTCGAAAAGGATACCGTCACTGCCGAAAATGAGTATGTACTTTTTGAAAATACGGGAATATATATGAATATTGTAAGCCGGGAAACCAATTTATCGGCTAAGGATGGAGATATCCTGATCGCCCGTTTCATGGAACATAACCTTATTCTGGACGATACACTCTCCAACATAAAGGCACCCAGCCCGGATGTATTTACCTACCGTGTTTCCGGTAATTCAGCTTATGGCGTGGTAAAATATGACTCTTACGGCCTTATGGTAGATTATGGAGTAAGTACGGTTCCTGCCGGATGACTGGTGCCCCTTACCTATGTGGGCGATAGTGCGCATGTAAAGTTGATCATACCTCATAAATACGGACACGATATTTCTATGGAGTATGTTTATCCCTATGTGTATGATATGCGTAGAATAACCATCTATAAATAGAACTATTTTTTAATCTTAAAACTCTTGCTTTATGACTCTTATTAAATCAATTTCCGGTATTCGGGGTACGATTGGTGGAAAGACAGGAGAGGGACTTAATCCCCTGGATATTGTCAAATTTACTTCGGCTTATGCCACTCTTATCCGTAAAACCACCTCTCTTACCAGCAATAAGATTATAGTAGGACGCGATGCCCGCCTCTCCGGTGAGATGGTCAACCGGGTTGTGACCGGAGCCCTGCTGGGATTGGGCTGGGATGTGGTAGATCTGGGCCTGGCCTCTACTCCCACTACCGAACTGGCAGTAACTATGGAGGGAGCCTGCGGAGGTATTATTCTCACAGCTTCTCACAATCCCCGTCAATGGAATGCCTTGAAGCTTCTCAATGAAAAAGGAGAATTCCTCAATGCAGCCGAAGGTGAAGAGGTTTTACGCATCGCCGAAGCTGAAGAATTTGAGTATGCTCCGGTAGAAAAGTTGGGTACATACCGGGAAGATCACTCCTATAATCAAAAACATATTGATAGTGTACTGGCACTGAAGCTGGTCGATGTGGAAGTTATCCGTAAAGCAAACTTCCGGGTGGCTATAGATTGTGTAAATTCGGTCGGAGGAATTGTTCTTCCTCAACTTCTGGAACAGTTAGGAGTGACACAGATCGAAAAACTCTATTGCGAACCTACGGGAGATTTCCAGCATAATCCCGAACCTCTTGAAAAGAATTTGAGTGACATCATGGACCTGATGAAGCAGGGAAAAGCCGATGTGGCTTTTGTGGTGGATCCGGATGTGGATCGTCTGGCTATGATCTGCGAGAACGGCGAAATGTATGGCGAAGAGTATACGTTGGTTACCGTTGCCGATTATATCCTGAAACATACTCCCGGTAATACGGTTTCCAACCTGAGTTCTACCCGGGCTCTAAGAGATGTCACCCGTAAATATGGGTATGAGTACAATGCTTCTGCCGTAGGCGAAGTAAATGTAGTGGCTAAAATGCGTGAAACCGGAGCAGTAATTGGTGGTGAAGGGAATGGAGGGGTGATCTATCCTGCAAGCCATTACGGCCGCGATGCTCTGGTGGGTATTGCCTTTTTCCTGAGCCATCTGGCGCATGAAGGAAAGAAAGTAAGTGAACTCCGCGCCACCTATCCTCCCTATTTTATAGCCAAGAACCGGGTGGATCTTACTCCTGATATTGATATAGATGCTATTCTGGCTAAAGTCAAAGAGATCTATAAAGAAGAGGAGATCAACGATATTGACGGAGTGAAGATCGACTTTCCCGATAAATGGGCACATCTGCGTAAAAGTAATACGGAGCCCATTATAAGAGTATATTCTGAAGCTTCTACTCTGGAAGATGCCGAAGAGATCGGGCGCAAGGTGATGGAGGTGATTGAAGAACTTGCTAAATAGAGTATCTTTATAAGATAGAAAAGATCCCGGATGCTTTGCAATGCCGGGCTCTTTTTATTTATTCCCGGCCAATCACGGTTATTTTCGGTTCAGGAAGTTCTACTGCTATACTGTGTCCTGCAGAAACCGTCACAATTCCCGTACCGTTTACCACATTAGAGGGATATTTCAGAGGTTCGTACATTCCATCCATATTCATATCCGAAAGATAAACATTCAGGACTTTATAATACCGGAATGCCTCTTCCCGGATAGTAAGTAGCTGCACATAATTCCGGCAGATAATTTTGTAAAGCACGGGGTCTTCTTCGTCCCAGACAAAGGTTATATATTCTTTGATAACCTGTTAATATAGGGTAATGGTGTAGTCGTTGTTCCGGAACCGGCTGTTATCAAAGATCTGACAGTAATTATATACTTCTCCGAAAATACCATCTTCATCTACATAGGGTTTACCATCCGTCAGATTTACATCATCTTTGATATAACTGGAGTGGGCTGCTTCCGTTACAATCGAATCCGGGCCTGTTTTTGTTTGATAGTGATATTCATACTGTTGTTCAAAGGCTACTCTGTAATAGTGGTCGTTAGCCGAAAGATCCCGGAAATGAATTTTATAGGATAAATAAGTATCGGAATAGTTATCCGGATATACCGACGTTACCACACTGGCGGCATCTACTGCAAGTATTGGATTCCTTTCCGGCACCGTTGTCCCCCCTCCATGCATGTAACTCACCATTCGCAGAGATTGCTTCTATCCGGATACGATCTCCCGGACTGAATGGGGTTGTTACTTCGTAGTAACTCTCAAATTTTGTTTCAGGCCCGTCGGGATTCGGATAGTAACCGTCCGGATAAAAGAGTTCGGTAAAGGGTGCCACCTGTTTGAGATCTCCGTTCACATATACCTCTACACGGGCATCTTTAACCAGGGTCGCTTTTCTCCAGCCGGTTTTATGAATATAGACTCTGTTGTACAGGCTATCGGCATTTAACAGGGCGTTTATAATAAGCTCTTCCTGTCTGTTTTCAAAAGGATGGGGAAGATCGTTGGTACAGGCCGCCAGAACCAGGATGTATAAGGGTACTATAAAAGCTACTTTTTTCATATTTTAAAACTTATAGGTGTAAGTAACGGATGTGATAAAGGGTAAAAAGGTTACTTTCTCGATAACCGGTTTGACTTCATACCAACCTCCGGGAAGATCAATATATTTATTCTCTTTATATATAAAATTAGGGTTCATTGAGTTATACACGTTGTATACGCCGACACTCCAGGTACGTATACCGTGTTTGGTCTTTTTGTGGAAATTCATCCCTACGTTCAGGTAATGAGATACCGACAGGCGGTAATTATTCCGGTTCGTTACATAGTCTACTTCCTCTATGGGTTTGTGACTCCAGGGATTAGAAGTGGGTGGGATTATAATAGTTGTATGAGCTTCCGGAATAGTCATAGTGCTGCCCGACTGGAATACCCAGGAGGCTCCTATATCAAACTTTTTATTGAAAGCATGGTTCGCAATGATATTAATGGTATGCCTGCGGTCGTATTTGTAGGGAAAGCGTTTGCCGTCGTTGATGCTTCCGTCCTTAAACTGACGATCGCTTTTCGCTATCGCATACGATATCCATCCGGTTGTATTCCCCACCTGCTTTTGTGCCATGAACTCTATGCCATAAGACCTGCCTTTTCCCATTTCCACCTTCTTTTCCCATCCGGTAGAACTTCCGAAAAAAGAAGAACCGTCTTTGTATTCCAGTACATTATTCAGGGTTTTATAATATCCCTCTACTGAAAACTCCCATCCGGCTATTCCGGTATAGTAGGCTCCCAGTACATACTGATGGGAAGACATTGGCTCTATCTGGTCGGTTACCGGTACCCACAGATCTGTAAGAAGGGAAATATAACTGCTGGTAAGCAGGTGAATATATTGGCTCATCTGTGTATAAGAGGCTTTGAGGGCAAGATCCTTCAGCGGTTCGTACCGCAGGGAGAGGCGGGGCTGCACGGAAGTATAATTCTGGTTATTCACATGGAACATAGAAAAGTGAACGCCCAGATTCATTTTTAGCCGGGAGGTGAGCTGGATATTATCTTCCCCATACAGGCTTGCTTCGTGGGCATAAATACCCTGATTGGAATATCCGTTATAAATAATATCTGTAACTTCTCCATCCTCTATGTTCCTGGTGCGGCTACCCATGGTCTCGGGCCGGAAGGCATGGTAAGTATAAGAGGTACCGAATTTAACATGATGTCTGGGAGAAGGGTTATAGTCCAGGTCTATGTTATAAGAGACATCTTTTATTCCTGAAGAATAATCGTAACTATACTGATTACTTTCATAATTTCCAGTAGCAGATTCCTGGTAAGAGCTAAAGTCTTCACTCGTGATAGTCGATTGATAGCGGTTGAATGAAACAGTAGTATTGCTGAATAGTCTGTTGTTGAATATGTAGTTCCAGCGGGCAGCAGCCACCAGGTTTCCCCAATCCAGTTTTGTCTGATAGCGGTCGGTATATATATTTCTCCCATTGTAAGTATCTTCGTATACATTCTTCTGATCGTTGGAGAACTTGTCCCGACCGTTATAAAAGCTCAGGAAAAGGCGGCTCTGATCCGAAAAACGATGGTTGATCTTTGCATTGACATCATAAAAGTGGTAATTAAACTTATTATCCTTCGGGATAAAAGGTTTGGCCAGTAAGTCTATATAGGTACGCCTGGCCGATATATTGAAGAAAGTACGATCTTTTATAATAGGCCCCTCCAGGTTGATCCGGGAAGAGACCAACCCCACACTAAGAGAACCGTGGTAGTTCTGCATATCTCCATCGTTCGTTCTTACATCCACCACAGAAGAGAGACGCCCTCCGAAGCGGGCCGGAAAAGATCCTTTGAAAAAACTTACTTTCTTAATGGCTTCCGGTGTAAAGACCGAAAAGAATCCCATTAAATGATCTACATTATATAACGGAACCCCGTCCAGCAGAATCAGGTTTTGCTCAGGACCTCCGCCACGTACATGTAATCCTGCCGAACCATCGGTGCCGGATTGCACACCCGGTAACAGCTGGATCGTCTTCATTACATCTGCTTCTCCCAGGATAACCGGTGTATTCTGTATCTGTGCCAGCGGTATATCAATAGCTCCCATCTGGGTTGCCAGGTTACCGGTCTCCCGTTTATCGGATACAATGACCACCTCTTCAAGCAGGTTGTTGTCATTCATCTTTATATTCATAACGGTGTCTTTGGTCAGGTGAAACTGTTTTTCCTGTGTAACATATCCCATATAAGAGAAGGAGAGGTTGGTTACTCCTTCCGGAAAAGTGATGCTGTAAAAACCGTAGGGATTGGTAATGGTACCCTGCTTACGGGTGGTTTCGAGAATGTTCACTCCGATCAGGCTCTCTCTCGAAGTTTCATCGGTCACATAACCGCTGATCGTATATTTCCTCTTTTTCTTAAGCGGCGCTACAGGTTCCTGTTTCCGGAGAATAATATGTTTTCCTTTTATCTCATAGCTAACAGGCTGGGAGGCAAAAGCCAGTTTCAATATTTCCCATAGGGTTTGGTTGGTTGCTTCCAGGGTGACCGGTTTCAAAAGGACCACTTCCTGGCCATACATAAAGGAGTATCCGCTTTTTCTCTCAACAGGGTCGTAAACTCCTCCAGGGTGGCATCCTTCACCTGGATACTGATCTCTTTATCACTGTTCTGTACCTGTAAAAAAGGTACACAAAGAATAATCCAACACATCAGGAGAATTTTCCTGATGCGTCGGTACTGCTTTTGCAGGTAAGTCATGTCTAGTCAATTTTAGGTTTTAGAATAATTGTTTGTTCAGCCCGCTCCCACGCGAAAGGGGCTACCTGAATAAGTAAGTTAGGTATAGTCTCTAAATCTTCGTTGTCTGTAAAATCGTCCGTTACCTTGTATCCGACCAGTGCTTCATCCGTTACTTTGACCGGAATATTAAAATGGTTAAACAGGATACGGGCTATATCTTCCAGAGATTCGCCCGAAAAGATCAACATTCCTTTCTGTCAGGCTACTGCTCCCTCTGTATCTGTTCCTGTATCATGAGCCAGCTCTTTTTCACTCAGCGAGTAAACGGCACGCTCTCCGGGAGATAATAATAACTCCTGTCCGTTCTCTGCTTCCTTTACGGCCACCCTTCCTTCAAGCAGGGTTGTCACTATTTCCGGGTTCTCCCGGTAAGCATTTACATTAAATACGGTACCCAATACCTCTACGGTTACCTCTCCGGTAAGCACCCGAAAGGGTTTTCCGGCATTTTTTACTACCTCGAACAGTGCTTCTCCCCGGAGCGTTACTTCCCGGGCTGTGCCTTTGAAATTTTGGGGTACGGTCAAGGCCGAATACCGGTTCAGCGTAACTCGGGATCCGTCTTTCAGTTCGATAATCCGTGTTTGTGCAGTCGTTTCGAAGAGCAGGAGCTCCGGTTGCCCGTACTCCCGTACGATCCACCACCCTGCCAGTAGTATCAGGATCGCTGCGGCAATTCCTCTCCATACAGGAAGAGTAAAAGTACGTTTCTCAAAAGGATGGATATGCTTTTTCAGAAGCTCATATCCCGCCTGTGCCCCATACTTTCCCCGTGGAGCATGCGTAGAATTGGCAAGCTTTTCCAATTGCTGGAAAGGATCGTTCTTATGGATGGGTTCTTTTTGCATGGACCTCTCTTTACCGGTTTAATGATTACCTTTTGCTGATAAAGACAGTCAACGTTGTAAAACTCCCTACTCCCTGGAAGAAAAATATTCATTTATTTTTGCGCGGAGCCGTGAAACCGCCTTCTGAAGTTGTGCATCCACGGTTTTGGAACTGATATTTAATTCGGCCGCTACCTCTGCATAGCTCTTTTTCTCTTCCCGGATCCGGATAAATACCTCCCGGCATCGTTCAGGCAGATTCGCCAGTTCCGTCACATAGAGTTACAACAACTCCTCATCCAACAGTTCATTTTCTGGAGTTGTATGGATCTCTTTTTCCGGTATACTCTCCAGGCCGGCTGTTTTATTTCTCTCTTCCCGCTTCAGGTAGTTCAGCGATGCGTTTTTCAGAAGTATGAAGTAATAGTTCTCAAAGTTCTCTAAAGAGGGTAGATCTTTCCGGTTCTCTCACAGTTTATAAAAAATATCCAGTACTATCTCCTGACTCCAGGCATCGTTTTGCAGGTAATAGAAAGCGATCCGGAAAAAACGATCGTAATAATGGTCGTACAGCTTTCTGAAAAGCCGTTCATCGTCCCGGTGTGCTATTTTCCGGAGGATCTGGCGGATACGGTCTGGTGTAGAGAACATACTTAACTACTCTTCCTGGACCCATAACAGATCACTCATGACCGCATCCGAAACAAAGATCCCTTTCTGTGTCAAAAAGAGTGTCCCGTCTCTCTGCTCCAGTATCCCATCGGATATCCACTTCGCTGCCTGCTGCATACAATACCGGTAACGCTCCCGGCCAAAATCCTCTTTTAATGGATCCAGGGAGAGCCCCCATCGGGTACGGAGTGAAGTAATGACCCGTTCGTTGTAACGGGTGTCTGGGTCCAGCCATTCTTCTTCGTAGCTTTTTTCTCCGTTTACCTGTTTAGCGATGTACTCAGTTAGGGAAGGAGGGTTCCATTGTCTGACTAGGCCGTTGAAAGAGTGCGCCGAAGGACCGCATCCCAGATAGGGGATCCCTTTCCAGTAATTAGAGTTGTGGATCGCATACTTTCCCGGAAGGCAGAAGTTGGATATTTCATAATGCTCGTATCCGGCTTTCCTGAGGGTATCAGTCAATAGTTGGAAATAGAGCAGGCTCTCCTCTTCTTCACTCTCCCGGATCCTATTTTCGGTGAGAAGTTTATAAAGAGAGGTACCCTCTTCGTAAGTAAGGTGATAGGCGGATATATGTTCAGGCATCAGGCGGATGGCTTGTTGCAGATCTTTTTCAAAAAGTTCAGGCGTTTGTCCGGGCAGTCCGTACATCAGGTCGATACTTATCCTTTCAAAATCCGCTTCCCGGCATCTGTTTACTGCTTCTATGGCCTGGGTAGCGGTATGCCGCCTGTTAATGGGGCGCAATAACGGATCCTGAAAACTCTGGATACCCATACTGATGCGGTTTACAGGAAGGGTCCGTAACATTTTTATATACTCCGGAGTCAGATCATCCGGATTGGCCTCCAGGGTAATTTCCCGACAGTTGCTTAGATCATAATGAAGCGAAAGTGTTTCGAACAGGCGTGTAAGTTCCCTCTCCTGTAATTGCGAAGGAGTACCTCCACCCAGGTAAAGAGTCTCTACCGGCTCGTTACTTAAAAATTTTTTCCTGTTTTCCAGCTCCCTGCAAAGGGCCTCTATAAACCGGTCCGACTCTCCCGATGCGGTGGTCGAATAGAAGTCGCAATAGCTGCAACGGCTTTTGCAAAAAGGAATATGTAGATAGATGCCTGCCATAATCTGAATATTGGCTACAAAGATACAATTTCTTATACATCACAAATTCAAACAGGACTAAAACCTCCCTTTATTCCTGTTATAAGACGTTATTTGAGATACTTTTCCAGGGAATTGCGTACTTCAGTATAACATTCCAGATCTCTGCGGGAGAAGCAACAGATGGTTACCGTCATGCTTCCCGGATGTTCTTTCAGGAAAACCAGTATTTCGTAAATAGCGATCCGTGCCGCCTTTTTCACCGGATACCCGTATGCACCTGTACTGATAGAGGGAAAAGCAATGCTCTTTATTCCATATTGCAGGGCCAGCCGCAGGGAATTCCGGTAACATAAGGCCAGTAATTCCGGCCCTCCGTGTAACCCGTCCTTATAAATGGGACCTACCGTATGAATAACATACCGAGCAGGCAGGTTGTATCCTTGAGTAATTTTGGCCTCTCCGGTGGAGCATCCGTTCAGCCTACGGCACTCTTCCAGCAATCCGGGGCCTGCTGCCCGGTGTATTGCCCCATCTACGCCACCCCCACCTAACAGGGAGTTGTTAGCTGCATTCACAATCGCATCTACGTGTAAGGTAGTAATGTCTGCCTGAATAATTTCAATCATAAATTAAAAAGTGAAATAAAGTCTATCTACTATGACAGAACCCATTTGGGGAGTGCACTTGCTGGGGAGGGTGCAGAGGTCCTTTACACATCAACAACACCTTCTGAAGGCTTTTGTTCGCCTCATTCAATCTTCTTTAGCTCTTCTTATGGGTTATTTAATAGGCAGGGCGTGGATCGCTTTTCCCCAGAATTCTCCTAACTTTGCAGCGCCCTGTTTATTAGGGTGCAGGTAGAAGGTACCGGCATTCCCGTTTTCAGGAATCAGCTCCTTCTCGTAATTTGCCTGGAAATATTCATACGCTTCTGTATCTCCCACATATACCTGGTCCGGTAATTTTTCGCCATACCAGTTTACCAAGGCCTGTATCTCTTCGAAATATGTATTTAATCTTTCCAGTCCTTCTTTTAAATATATAGAACTGTTATACGTATTCGGACTATACCAGATAGGGCGATGTATTACAATCTTTGCCTGTGGATAGAGAGCTAGTAGTTCATCGATAATGGTTTTCAGGTTGGTATAATACTGTTTGGGCGATACGGGAGCACCGTTGGGCCCTTTGATTGCACTGTCATTGGTACCCAGCATGATAGAAAAAATAAGAGTAGCCTGCGGATCGTCCTTAAAAAGATCGGCTGCTGCCTTTACTTTCGGAAAAAAGGTCTCGCTGGCCGGAAGGAAATCTACGGTTGTTTTTCCGCTCACTCCCTGGTTAGAGAACTCTACCGCCCCGATATCTGTCTGTTTCTGAAGCCACAGACTGGCCTGTACAGGAGGAGCATCGTGTGCGGGCTTAGGGAGTTGTACTCCCTTGGTAATGCTGTTACCTATATAGACAATATTAAAATATCTTTTGTTACTTTGAATTTGTGCGGTTACGTTGAATACTATAACCAGTAGCAGGGATATAAGGAGTATTTTTCTCATGTTATATGTGTTATGGTAGTTTTGCAAAATATGATTATCCGCATAATGTCCTATTATAAATTCTGGATTTGAAGTCGGAGT
>JAJPZL010000190.1:7022-10328 GCA_021204375.1 Bacteroides sp. | reverse complement strand
ATATTAATTAATTCATTTTAACCATGACAAAGCGACTGACAGGCCTGTGTATAGCAGTTATCACAGCTTCTCTTTTTCTGCAATCTTGTATTGATAAAAGCTACAATCTGGACAATGTCAACAAAGATGCTGTTTTTCGGTAGGAAATATTCCCTTGGGGAATGTAAGTTCCCTGCGTATTGACTCTATTCTGGATGAACGGACAGAATCAGAATTTATTTATGATAGTCATGGATATATTACCTTGAATTATAGGGGAGATATTGAGGTACAAATTCCTGAATTTGATGAGATTACAGTTCCTCCTTTAAATTCGGGATTTACCTATGCTTCTTTCCCGGAAAAACCATCCACACAACAGGATACTATTCTGGCAACAAACAGATCTCTGATGTACTCCATTCCTGCTCCTGAGAAAAACACGGCCAGTGAAGACTGGACCATCGAGGTAGAGGGTGTTACTTTTGAGGAGTGTAATATACAGATAAGGGTATATCTGACCGGAGTTAACTTCTTTTCCAGCGATGGGTCACACCTGAGTATGAACCTGAACTTTCCGGAATATTTCGTTTTGGGAGAACACGCTGCTATTAATGGACAAGATATTGGGATATCCATTGATCCTCATCTGATATCCCAATCCACAACCGGATATTATGAATATGGTCCGCTCCCTGTTAAAGAGGTGTGGTATGATAAAGGGGAAGAAGATATTTTATATACCTCTGTCCTTACAGTATCTCCGGAAGCTGACCTTACTATAGATAGCGGGAAAGAGATCGGGTTCAGAATGGAAATAAGAACCGACGACTCCAAACCTGAACTGGTATATGCCGATGCATCCTTTAACCAG
This sequence comes from Bacteroides sp., assembly GCA_021204375.1. Taxonomy (GTDB): domain Bacteria; phylum Bacteroidota; class Bacteroidia; order Bacteroidales; family Bacteroidaceae; genus Bacteroides. The sequence goes on along the minus strand of JAJPZL010000190.1, from coordinate 9,475 downwards.
CAGATCAAAGGAGAAATAGATGATATTAACTCTATCAATGATATTTTCCAGGAAGAAGGAGACTATTTTGTATTTGCCAATCCCGGTATGATCATGGATGCGTACTCTAACATTGGTATGGACCTTGCTTTATATATGGAAGAAATGAGAGCTTTACTTTCCGGAACGCTCGAAAATATGACCGTGGAAGAAGGGATGCTTTTCCCCAAAGATGAAACAGAGACCTCTTATTACCTGGCTAAAGACAATGACAAAGGATTTGATGCGGATCGTTTCTTCCCGGTCGACTTTAATGAAGTACTGGCTTCTAAACCGACCGAACTGAGATACCATGCATGGGCTACCACACCGGGAGGTTCACAAAAAGGCTACTTCCCTTATAAAGATGCGCAGATCGATGCTAACTATACCTTTACTGTTCCTTTAAACTTCTCCGAGATACGGATCAATATTGAATAGACCCTGGAGGATGTATTCAGCGAAGATATAGCCGATAAACTATTTAATGATGCCGGAGAGTTCTATATTATAGCCGATTCGGTGGATATCCAGTTAGGAGGAGCACAAGGCAGTAATACCACAGTAACTGTTTCCGTTAAAGTGTATAACGAAGAAGACGAAGAGATCAACATCAAAAGCTATCCGGCAGTTATGCAAAATGGTAAAAACAACCAGCTTGAGATCAAAATGGAAGTAGGAGCTACCAACGTAGAAGCGATGAAAAGTGCCAAACACCTGGGCTTTAACTTCCTGCTTGAAGGTAAGAATGTAAACCTGAACCAATCGGATTATATCTCGATCAACAAGCTTAAATTCAAAACCACCAACGGTATATCCTGGTCACTTTAACACAAACTTCCTATTATAGTAAACAAGATATGACAACAATAAAAACCTTCCATAACAGAAAAGCCCTGGCGCTTTTCCTGCTGACACTATTCTGCCTGGCTGGAGCTTTACAGGCACAGACCACTAATACTACCTATTTTATGAATACATACTCCAATCGTACCTCCCTGAACCCGGCACTCCGGCCTGAACAGGGATACCTGGGTATGCCTCTTCTCCTGAATAACCTGTATGTGGATGTAAAGACCAATACACTCAACCTGGATCATCTTACCTTTAAACAGGGAGGTGAAGTATTAAGCTTTATGCATAAAAATGTTTCGGACAGGGACTTTCTTTCCGGAGTATCCAAGAATAATTATTTAGATACCGATGTTAATTATTCGCTCTTTTCCATGGGATTCTATAAAAAAGAGGGATTCTGGAACATCGATCTGAACCTGAGAGCCAATGTAAATACCAATATCCTCTACTCTGCCTTTGAATTGATGAAAAAGGGATTTGCCATGAACGAAGCTTCCTATTATAATGTAAAAGATATCTGTGCTACTGCGAACAGTTATCTGGAACTGGGAGTAGGACATTCACGCCCTTTCCTGGATAATACCCTGGTGGTAGGAGCTAAAGCCAAAGTACTGATCGGACTGGCCGATTTTGATCTTCATATCCGTGATTTGAAAGTGGATGCCGGTCTGGACGAATGGAGGATCCGCTCACACGCCTCCCTGCAGGCTTCTGCTCCCAGATTAACTCCTGAATTTGATGACGAGGACAAATTTGATTCCTTTGACTGGAACGATGGTTTTGGAATTCCCGGATATGGTCTTGGATTCTACCTGGGGAATACTTACTCCTTTAAGAATGTAGCAGAATCTACTTCCGGAGCCCTTTCAACCATTCTGAGCAATCTCTCCCTCTCTGTGGCCCTGACCGATATAGGGTTTATTTCCTGGAACAAGAAAAACAATAACTACCTCTACTCTACGCTGGAAGACCAGGTAGTAACCAGTAACTTTGTTATTGACTTCGATAGTGAGAACTCTTCTTTGCAGGATGATATTGATAATATCAAAGATACGTTCGAAGAGATCATCGAATTCAAAGAAGGAGATGCTAAAAACCGTACTACCGGTCTGAGAACCAACCTGAACATAGCACTCGAGTATGAGATCCTCAAAGATCTACTCTCTGCGGGGGTCATCTCAACGACTCGTTTCAATGCTGCACAGAATATTACCGAAACCACCCTGGCAGTTACTACCGCCCTGTTAAGTAGTTTGAGGGAGCACTCAGTTACTCCTTTATTCACAGCAAATTCAATACATTCGGGCTGGCCCTGAACTTCAATCCGACCCACGGAGTGCACTTCTTCTTAGCCAGCGACTATATCATTCCCCATGTGAACGGAGAGTTTCTCCCCGTGACCAGCCGGGCTCTTAATTTCCAGATAGGACTCTCCATTCCGATAGGAGCCCGGAAGAAAAACTAAATAAATCCTTATAAAAGAAAATAAGGAAAATTTCTCAGCCTGATCTTCACGCTCTTTAACGTACCATTTAACGTTAATGAGCGTTTTTTATACCTACATCTTTTCTCTATATCCT
>JAJPZL010000190.1:0-7012 GCA_021204375.1 Bacteroides sp. | reverse complement strand
CTACTACCTTTCCAGGGCTTTTTGGGCAATTTCTTTTCTCATTCACTGCGCAATCCTGAACATTAAGTTTATGCAAATTGTTACAAAAAAGCCAAATATCATAGCAAGTATGAAATTATATAAAAAAATGATGCACCTGATTCTAACTCTCTTATGTTCCATTCCCGCTATCGCCCAGACAGTGGTGCCTCTCACTTTTGAGGAATCGCTGCAGATACTAAGCCGGGAGAGCCATTCCATACAAATGGCCGATAGGGCGGTGGAACAGGCCCGCAACGAGCAGGGTAAATTAAATGCTTTCTGGTACCCGTCCCTTCAATCTACGGGAGCCTATATACATTTGTCAGAACAAATCGCTGTAAAACAACCGCTGTCTGATTTTACCGATCCGGCCAAGAATTACATTCAATCGCTTATTCCCAACGAAAAGCTATGCAATTCCCTGCTAGATCGTATCGGTTCACATGCCCTCACCTTTCCCTTAGCTCCCCGGAACCTGACAACCGTAGACCTAGATGCCGAGTGGGTATTGTTTGCCGGGGGTAAAAGAGTAGAAGCGAATAAAATAGGCCATACGCTGGTGAATGTAGCCCGTCGTCAGCGTGACCAGGTAGATGCTGAGCAACGTACCGTGCTGGCCGAAACCTACTACGGCCTGCGGCTGGCCAATCAGGTAGTACAGGTAAGAGAAGAGAACTGGCAGGCTTTTAAAAGACACTACGAAGATGCCGTCAAGCTCGAAGAGAATGGACTGATAACTAAATCCATCCGTCTCTTTGCCCAGGTGATCATGGATGAATCGTACCGGCAACTTGAGGCCGCCCGGAAAGAAGAAGATGTGATCCAGAACCGATTGAAGAACCTGCTTAAAATTGATTCCGGGATTGTTGTACCCCGCTCCCCTCTTTTTATCAATGAAACGTTGCCGCTGAAACACTATTACGAAGAGAGTGTACAGAGCGAAAATTACCTGTTAAACCAGCTTACGCTCTAGGAAAAAATAGCGAACAGCCGCATCCGGATCGATCAGAGTGCCTATTTACCCAATATTGCCCTTTTCGGCAAACAAACCCTCTGGTCGCACGGTATACAAAGCAACCTACTGCCCCGTACTATGGTAGGAGTTGGCTTTGCCTGGAACCTCTTCGACGGATTCGAAAGAGAGAAAAAAGTAAGGCAAGCCAAAGTAGACCGCCAGATCCTCAGCCTGGGAAAAGAGAAAGCCCGGGACGATCTCACAGTCGGGGTAGACAAACTATACAGTGAACTTCAAAAAGCCCAGGACAATGTACGATCCCTCAACACCAGTATTGAACTGGCCGAAGAGTTGGTAAGGACCCGTAAAAAAGCCTTTGCCGAAGGCATGGCTACCTCTACCGAGGTAATAGATGCCCAGAACCTTCTTTCCCATGTCAAACTGGCCCGGCTGGCAGTCTATTACGAGTATGACGTGCTATTGATGAACTTACTTACCCTTTGTGGAATTCCCGAAACCTTTACCCGTTACAGCGAGACCGCCGTACAGTTATAAAATACTCCAGTTAAAGAACCATTATGAACCGCAGAAACCGAATACTTGCCGTAGCTTTTATCGTCGTACTGATAGCCACCCTTATTTTTCCCCTGACCGGTATCCTTTTTATGGGTGCAAAACCACAAATCCTACAGGGACAGATAGAAGTTACCGAAATAAAGATCAGCGGCAAACTACCCGGCCGTGTCGACTGTTTCCTGGTGAAAGAGGGAGACTATGTACGCAAGGGCGATACCTTAGTTATTATCAACAGTCCCGAACTCTTTGCCAAATACAGGCAGGTAAACGCCCTGGAAGAGGTAGCCCGGCAACAGAATAACAAAGTAGACCGTAGGGCGAACCGACACATTATTGCAGCTGCCTACCAACTCTGGAACAAGACTCAAAGCGACCTTGAACTGGCTGAGATCACCTACCGGCGCATTCTGGCCCTTTACCAGGATAGTGTGGTCACCCCACAGCGAAAAGACGAAGTAGAGACCCTCTATAAAGCAGCCGTCGCAGCCGAGAGAGCTGCGCACGAGCAATACCTGCTTGCTTCCGAGGGTGCCGAAAAAGAGGATCGGGCAGCCGCCCGCTCCCTGGTAGATGTAGCCCGGAGTACGGTAGACGAAGTATCCGCCCTGCTCTCCGATGCCTGGCTTACCGCTCCCGAAGCCGGTCAGATTGGCTCCGTATATCCCAAACGCGGAGAACTGGTTGCTCCCGGTACTTCCCTGATGAACCTGCTGGTTACCGATGACATGTATGCTGTATTCAACATCCAGGAAGACCTGATGCCCCGTTTCCGGGTAGGAGGAACCTTTATAGCCGATGTTCCTGCCATTAACCGAACAGGCATTGAATTCGAAGTTTACTACATAAGCCCTATGGGGAGCTTCGCCACCTGGAAATCGACCAAACAAACCGGCAGTTATAATCTGCAAACATTTGAGATACACGCCCGTCCCACGACACAGGTTGAGGATCTGCGTCCCGGTATGTCCGTACTACTGACTTTTGATTAAGAAGGAAATGACCAGGGAACCATCCAAACCCGGATTCCGGGCTGTAGTTTGCCGGGAACTCTACCGGATGACCACACGTCGCCTCTACTTTGGCGTCACTGTGGTACTCCCCCTCTTTACCATTTTCTTTATGGCTACCGTCTTTAACAAAGGAGTGATGGAGGAGATCCCGGTTGCCGTGATCGACCACGATAACACCTCCACCTCTCGTACCATTGTCAGGAACATGCGCTCCGTACCTACCTTCCGGGTTACCGGAGGATATACCAACGAAGCAGAAGCCCGGAAAGCGCTGCAAGCCCGGAAAATATATGGATATTTAGTTATTCCTTACCATTTTGAGGAGGATGCCACCAGTGGCCGGAATGCTACCCTTTCCTACTATTACCACTACGCACTACTCTCGGTAGGAGGCGAGCTGCTTGCCGCTTTCGAAACCTCCCTGGCACCCGTACAGCTGGCACCTGTTGCCACCCGTACCGTAGCATTAGGAGTAAGCGAAGAGCAGGCTGAAACTTTTTTGCTACCCGTACAGGCCGACAGCCGTCCCGTTTACAGCCCCGGGCTGGATTATACGATCTACCTGACTCATCCTTTTTTTACGTCCTTTTCCAGATACTGATCCTCCTTACTACCGTATATATAATCGGAATAGAGATCAAATTCCGTAGTGCCGTAGCCTGGCTGGAGACAGCCGGTGGAGATATAGGCAAAGCAGTACTGGGAAAACTGCTTCCCTATACCATTCTCTATAGTGCCATCGCCATACTGGCCAATTTTGTCTTTTTCAGTATCATGCACATTCCTTTTGACGGAAGCTACCTGATGGTAAACCTTGTCTCCATCCTCTTTATTATAGCCACCCAATGCTTTGCCATCTTTATCTTTTCGCTATTTCCCGCTATTACCCTTATTATCAGTATCGGTTCCATGGTAGGTTCGCTGGGAGCTACACTCTCCGGTGTTACCTTTCCGGTACCCAATATGTATCCGTTAATCTATGGCGCCTCCTTCCTTTTTCCCATCCGGCACTATACACTGATCATACAGAATATGTTCTACCTTCAGGGGAGTTATGCCTATTACTGGCCTTCGGTTATTGTACTCTGCATCTTCCCGTTACTGGCTCTTTTAATTCTTCCCCGGCTCTCCCGGGCTATATACAGTCATAAGTATGAAGAGATCGAATAATATACTTCCCCTCATCGTCCGGTCAGCCATCCAGGAGTTCCGCTCAATCTGCTCCGGGTATGCCGCCCTGCTTCTGCTGGTAGGGGGTATCTTTCTTTACGGGATCCTTTATAACTATATGTATGCTCCCAATCAGGTTACCGGGGCTCCGGTAGCGGTAGTAGATCTCTCTAAAACTCCGCTGAGCCGGGAATATATCCGCCTGTTGCAAGCCACTCCGCAGGTAGAGATATATGGGGAAGCAGTTGACTATAATGAGGCCCGCCAGTGGATGAAAGAAGATAAAGTAGTGGGTATTCTCTACCTGCCTTACGACTTTGAAGAGCGCCTCTTCCGGGGAGAAGAGGCACTTTTTGTCATGTATTCTACAACGAATGCTTTTCTCTACTACCTCTCCCTACAGGAAGCTACCTCGTATGTCATGCTGGCCCTGGACGATAAATACCGCACCGGTGGCATTATATTCTTACCTGTCGGAGGTGTTCTGGGAGTAGCTACCGCACAGCCTGTTACCGTAACAGGTACTGTACTTTACAACTATACCGAAGGATACGGTAGTTACCTGATCCCTGCTGTTATGATCATTATCCTGTTCCAGACGCTGATGATGCTTATCGCCATTCTTACCGGTAATGAATACACCCGCAACTCCCTGTAACCTTACCTTTTTTACGGTATTAACTGGCGTACCGCTCTGGCACTGGTCTCCGGAAAGACCTTTATATACTTCATCCTCTACTCCATATTTGCCCTCTTCCTGCTGGGATTGCTTCCCCACTTTTACAGCATTCCCAACATCGGTAACCCCCTCTACATTATACACCTGGTCATTCCTTTCCTTCTCTCCACCAGCTTTCTGGGCCTGGCAGCCTCCCGCTACTATACCGACTCAGAAGCTCCGCTGCTGATGATCGCCTTCTTTTCCGTAGGCCTGGTATTCCTCTCCGGCGTATCTTATCCACTCGACATGATGACCCCTTACTGGAAAGCCGTACACTACATCCTACCTGCCACCACTGCTACTATGGCGTATGTACAGTTAAATTCTATGGGAGCCGATCTACAGGATATCCGTCCCCAATATATTGCCCTCTGGGTACAAACCCTGATTTACTTTCTGTTAAGTGTATGGGTGTATAAGCAGAAGTTAGTAAGATCAGCTACCCGGATCCCTTAAGTATGCTCTTTGAAGCTCACTTCCTGTTCTCCGTCCGGTAAGCAGTAGGGGTCATTCCGACCCCCTCTTTAAAATGCTTATATACTGCCCGGGATTACTTCAATAGTCTTATAGAAGAAATACAAATTATTGAGTAGCCCACTCCGGAAGGCACCCCTCCATCTCCGCCCCTACTTCAAAACAGGGATATTGTTTAAGCCACTCCTAAGGCTCTATCACTCCATTGCCATTGAGATCAGGCGAAAGATCCCGATGCCCCACTACCCGGGCATCGGAATAATCCATCAGCAACGCTCGTACAACAATACGCAGCGCCCGCCTCTGGGCTGCCGTACGGGTATCTGCCGGCTGTCCCTGTGGAGTAAGTCCCCCTTCGTAGCAAACTCCTATAGAGTGTGCATTGTATCCTTTAACATGCGCACCCGGCATCCTGAGCGGCCGGCAGGTAATGATCTCCCCATCTTTGCGGATATAAAAATGGTAACCGGTGGTCGTAAATCCCTGCAGGCGGTGGTCCCGCTCCAATTGCAGAGGAGAATAGTCGCGGTCTGCCCGGGTAGCCGAACAATGAATAACAATTAAATCAATTTTCCTCATCCTGTTTCATTTCATTGTATGTTTCTGTCCTAACAAATATACAACCGGTAGAGACGCATATCTTTATCTCATCTGCATGCGTCTCTACCTTCCCTTACATGCTATCGTCCCTAAAGAAGAACTCCTTCCAAAGAGATCGCTTACTAAGGAGCCACCTTCCTCTCCTTACACTCTTTCATCCGGCATTGCCAGGCTAATGCCTCCCGAAGCTTCTCATTGAGTTGCATAACCTTCTTGTGCATCTCCCTGATATGACCCGAAAGCTCATAATAGTCACGCTGGAAATGTTCCAGCTGATCTGTCAGGAACTGGTACTGCGACACAATTAAATCGCTGAATTCCCGAAGCCGGCGTACGTCCTTTTTCCTGAGAAAAGGAAGGAACCACCGGATAAACTCTAAGCACTGTATTAATAAAGACTTCATACACACCTTATTTACCCGTTAAATTTCCTCCGAACCATCCCCGCCGTTATCATCCGGAGGCGGAACAGTTTTACTCCGGGTATCTACTTTGTGGTAATCCAGCGTACGTAACATTTTAAGCAGAGCAGGCCCCGGACGGAAATAAATACGGGCCGACCGCACCATCAATACATGAAACTTCTCTCTCTGTTCCACTCCATCCGTGCGAATTCCAATCCGGAGACTCCCCAGGTTGCCTAAACGGATAATCTCTCCATTCATTAATCCCTCCTGGGCCACCTTTTCGAGGGCATACAACGAAGCCGAAATATCAGCCTGCGTAATGGTACGTCCTTCTGCAGCCCTGCGACATAACTCATCAAAATCCATCGGCCGGGAAGACTGGGCCACACCGTAATAATAAAAAGGCGCATCTTTTTCCGCCGGATTGCGACGCGCTACAACCGAAACTGGTACACTCATACAACATTCAAATTTAAAGTTAGTACTCAAATAATCCATTAAACAGGACAAACCATCGTTGCTGTCCTATTTGGATACGACAAAGATAAAACATTCGGAACAGCCATCCGGCTGAAACAGACCGAAACAAACTTAAGTGTATAAAATATAGATAATTTAACATGATATACCCATTCCGTTTGGATATAAGCCGGATTATTAGTATATTTGAATATGAAAAACCAAGATCTTACCTTTGAAATACTGGCCTGGTCCAGATCAGAACTGGCCTCTTTATACAATCCGGACATCCCCTCGCACAGAGCAGGAAGAATATTTACAAGATGGATCCTGAAAATAAAGAACTAAACAAACAGCTTACCGATATGGGAGTGACTCCCCGTACCCGGATCTTTACCCCCAGACAGGTAAAGATCATTGTAGAGGCCCTGGGAGAACCTTAACAGGAGTTACCGGAGAAAATTAAAAAACGATCCTGCCCTCAGAGGTATATCACCTCTTTTCAGGAGCTTTTTCTGCTATAAGAGGGAGTCGGTATGGGCTGAATCCGGAAATAAGAGAAAGATGAACAGAGAGTCCATACGACTGTAAAACATAAAAATACGGAGGAAACTATATC
>JAJPZL010000042.1:4139-10351 GCA_021204375.1 Bacteroides sp. | reverse complement strand
ACATATAACTATTTTCCTTTTTTTCAAGTAAAAACAAAAACTTTCCTTTACATTTGCCCCAAAATCAATAAATCCATTTATGAAAAGGAATACACTATTTACCCTTCTTTTTTATATAAGCATTCTCTCTTTTTCTCAATCTGAATACCATATCGGCGAAGTTACCGTTATTAATTTAGGAGACGGCCGTATGTTATACAGAGAAGCTAAAACCGATACACCTCTCAATGGAGAGCAGCGCATTATCGACGGATACCGGTCTGAATACCTGCTGGTACCTTTTAAAGACGGACTTTATCACGGTACTTTCAGGTACTATAAAAATAACCTCCTGGTAACCGAATGTGATTACAAAGAGGGGCTTAAAGATGGTGAGATGAAAGTTTACTACGGAGACGGAGAAACCCTGAAATCCGTCGCTAACCTGGTGGCAGATAAGCTTCATAGTAAATATATAGAATACGATACCGAAGGCAATATAATCCGGGAAGATGAATATAAGGAAGAAAATCCGCATGGAAAGCATATTACCTATATTCCCGGTACCCGTGATATCCGCTCCGAAGAGTATTACGTACAAGGAAAGCCGAAAGGTACCCATATTAAACGGATTACCGGAAGCCGCATATATACCGAAATTTCCAACTACAAAGACGGATTACTCCACGGCGAATATATAAAAGAATTTGAAGGCGGCATACGGGGAGAATCCGGTTTTTATACCCAGGGTAAAAAGAGTGGAGAGTGTGTCAAACTGAATGTCGACGGAGATAGCCTGGAGATCAAAACCTATGAAAACGGAGAATTAAACGGTTTATCGGTCGATTTCTTCACCACCGGTGAGCGCAGTAAAGCCTATATGTATAAGAACGGTAAGAAAGATGGGGTATGTATCGATTATGACAACCGTACCGGAAAGCCTAAAAAAATTGCTCATTATAAAGAGAACCGTGAACATGGTACCGTACAGGTGTGGATGACAAGCAACCGCTTTAACTTTATTGAAACCACTACCTGAGAAAATGGCAAGCGGAATAGCCCGTACGAATCCGTTTATCAGGCTGATGAGCGGGGAGAGATCAACGAAGACACTCCTAAAGGAAAAGGCCAGTACAAAAACGGGAATAAAACAGGTGTGTAGTATTCCTATGATACCAAAGGAGAATTGGTCAAAGAGCAGAATTACGATAAGTGGCCCAACCGGGTATTATCCACCCCATCCGAAAGAAAAACCAATGAGTTGCAGGGTCCGGAGTTCCTTCCAGAAGAAGGAATTTCCGGGCACCTTGTTTTTATCCGGTCGCTACCGGGAACTATTTAACTCCTGTTGCATATACACCATATCCCACAAACATGGTAGATAAATGCCGTTACAATGGTATTTACTACCCTCTGCCCGTGCCTTACCTTTACACCATTCATTCATTGTAACCAATTAAACAAAGCATAATAAAGATGAAAAAGGTATCCATTGCAGTTTTAATTATATATGCGTTTACACTGTATATTCCCGCTGTAGCCCAGATCAAAGAGTTGCAGGGAGATATTTCTCTTTCAGGAGCTTTTGCTCTTTATCCTATGGCGGTAAAGTGGGCGGAAGAGTTTAAAAAGTGCATCCTAAAGTAAGGATCGATATATCAGGCGGTGGGGCCGGCAAAGGAATGACCGATGCCCTGGCTAAAGTTGTGGATCTGGGTATGGTTTCCCGGGAGATCTACGAAAGTGAAACCAAGAAAGGAGCTCTTGCCATCAGTGTGATGAAAGATGCAGTAGTACCTACGGTTAACTCTGCTAATCCCAATATTGCCGAGATACGTAAGGTTGGGTTGAAAAAGTCTGTTGCCGGGAAACTCTGGAACAATGAAATTAAAACCTGGGGCGAAGTCCTGGGAACTGGCAGTAAAGTACCTGTACATGTTTTTACCCGTTCAGATGCTTGTGGGGCGGCTGAAACATGGGCTTCCTGGTTCGGTAAGAAACAGGAAGACCTGGCGGGAACGGCTGTGTTCGGCGATCCCGGTGTAGCTTCTGCCGTACAGAAGGATAAGGTGGCTATCGGTTTAAATAATATTGCCTATGTATATGATCAGAAAACAAAAAAGCCTTACGACGGATTGGCAGTGATCCCACTCGATGTAAATGATAACGGTAAAATTGATCCTGAAGAGGATTTTTACGGAGATATCAATACATTGATGCAGGCCATTGCAGATGGAAAATTTCCTTCTCCTCCGGCATGCGACCTCTATTTTGTTTCCAACGGAGCACCCAAAAATGAAGTAGTCAAAGAGTTTCTGCGCTTTGTACTGACCGAGGGACAAAAGTATGTAACGGAGGTGGGATATGTGGCTCTTTCACAATCTACCATTAACGAACAACTCAAATGGCTCGATACAGCACAATCTCGCTGAAAAGAAGGATCTTCCGGGATAAAACAGCCCATGTGCTGATGGTTATCCTTACCATCCTCTCCCTGGGTGTTCTTTTCTTTATGGGATTCGGCCTGTGGTACAAGTCAAGGGATGTATTGGCTGCCCAGTCACTGTGGAGTTTGCTTACCTCCTCGGTGTGGAGTCCTTTAAAAGGAGAGTTCGGCTTTCTTCCTTTCATTGCAGGAACAGTCAGTGTAACGGCTCTGAGTATTGTGATCGCCTTGCCTGTATCCCTGCTTACCGGGATCTTCCTGACTGAGAATGTCCGTCCCTGGGTAAAACGGTTTATCTTTCCGGTACTGGATATTCTGGCCGGTATTCCTTCCGTAATTTATGGAGTATGGGGTACACTTATTATTGTTCCTTTTATTGCCGACAGGGTGGGATCTCGTTTTATAGAGTATACAAGTGGGTATTCGGTACTGGCCGGGGGCATCGTGATGAGTGTGATGATCACACCGCTGCTGATCAGTCTTTTTATTGAGATCTTCTCTTCCATCCCCAACGGGTTGCGGGATGCTTCTGCCTCTTTGGGAGCTACCCGGTGGCAGACTTTCTACAAAATAGTGATCCGTAAGGCTCTTCCCGGTATTATTGCAGCTGTGGTACTGGCCGTCTCCCGGGCACTGGGTGAAACAATTGCTATCTTAATGGTATGCGGAAATGTAGTAATGATTCCTGAAAGTTTGTTTGACAGCTGTTATCCGTTGCCTGCGCTTATTGCTAATAGCTATGGAGAGATGCTTTCGGTCCCGATGTTTGAATCGGCCCTGATGTTTGCTGCTTTCATCCTCTTTTTCGTGATCCTTCTTTTCAATACCGGTTCCCGGATCGTATTGCAAAGTGTGGAAAAACAGTATAAACTGTAAAAAAGACATCTATGAGACTGAAATTTGTACAGGAAAAGATATTTAATCTGCTGATGCTTCTCTCTACCTTACTGGTAGTTGGTTTTTTAGGAAGTATCCTCTGGACCATTATCCGTTATGGCTGGCCTGCCCTTACCTGGGAGATGGCTACCACCCTTCCTTCCGGAGGATTTTATATCGGAAAGGAGGAGGGGGGAGTACTCAATGCCATTGTCGGTTTCCTCTATATTGTAGGGGCTTCGACCGTACTGGGATTGCTCATTAGTATTCCGATTGTTTTTTACCTGAATGTGTACCTGAAAAAAGGTTCCAGGTTCTCTTACTTTATCCGCCTTACCTTTGATGTTCTTTACGGAATTCCCTCCATTGTATACGGAGCTTTTGGATTTGCTATCATGATTGCTTTTGGATTACGTACTTCCCTGCTAGGAGGAATCATTGTGATCACCCTGCTTATCATTCCTATTTTTATCCGCTCCATGGATGAGGTTGCATCCCAGCTTCCCCATGAACTGCTGGAAGCTACCTATTCGCTCGGAGCTACCCGGCTGGAAACGATCAAGGTAGTATTATACTAGATTGCACCAGGTATTGCCACTGCTACGTTGCTCTCTATCGGGAGGGCCATCGGAGATGCGGCAGGAGTGATGTTTACGGCGGGGTTTACCGACAGTATCCCTACTTCGCTGAGCCAGCCTGCTGCTACCTTGCCGCTTTCTATCTTCTTCCAGCTGAGTAGTCCTTCGCCGGAGGTGCGTGACAGAGCTTATACAGCTGCCTTGTTGCTTACTTTAATTGTGCTGGTACTCAGTATCAGCGGCCGCCTTGTTAGCCGTTATTTCTCAAAAAATAAAATTTAAATTCAGATAGATCATATCAGAAGCTGTTAAAATATTCAATACCGCTTTCGGGTATATCTCCCGCCAGTTTGGAAACCAATCAATCTCTTCCGGAAAAAAAGAGGGTCCTTTGTTTGAACTCAATCCCCGTAATCCCGATATCCGGATACGTGACCTGAATATTCGTGTAAAAGGAAACCACATCCTGAAAGATGTCAACCTGGATATTCCCGATAAAAAGATCACCTGTATCATCGGCCCTTCCGGTTGTGGGAAAACAACTCTACTTAAGAGTGTGAACCGTCTGCTGGATGTAAATGAGGGCTATAAAGTGTCCGGCAGTGTACAAGTGGACGGGGAGGATATTTATCATCCTAAGACCGAAATAACCCACATCCGGAAAAAGATCGGTTTACTTTCACAGCGGTCCTACACCACTGCCCATGTCTATTTTTGACAATGTAGCCTATGGGTGCCGCCTGCAAGGGATTCGTCGTAAAAAAGCCCTTACTGAAATTGTGGAAAAACAACTGAAAGCAGCCGGGCTCTGGGAAGAGATCAAGGATCGTCTGAATGCGCCTGTAGCTGCACTTTCCATCGGGCAGCAGCAACGGCTTTGCCTGGCACGCGGACTGGCTGTAGAGCCTCAGTTCATTCTGGGGGACGAGGCAACTTCTGCCCTGGATCCTATTTCAAGTAAACACATTGAGGATCTCTTCCTTCGCCTGAAAGAGAAGTACGGTATCATCCTGGTTACCCATACGCTACGTCAGGCTCTTCGCATTGCCGATCATGTCGTATTTATGTATCTGGGCGAAGTGATCGAACAGGGACCGGCAGATAATCTCTTTAACCATCCGCAATACGAACTGACCAAACAGTACCTGAGCGGAGTATTCAGCTAAACGAACGATACCATTATTGTCTTACTATAAACATTAGAATTATCAGGAACCATGTACAAATTACCGGATTCATTACCGGAAGATATAAACTATATTGATTCCCTGATCAGTGAGTATAAAGCGGGTAAAGTAGAAGAGACCCGCTTTAAAGCTATAAGAGTTCCTATGGGCATTTATGAGCAGCGTACGAACGGTACTTATATGGTGCGTGTACGTTGCAGCGGTGGTTATATAGCACCTGTGCAGCTTAAAGTCCTGGCTGAGGTAGCCCTTCGTGATGAGATACCTTATCTGCATATCACCACACGGCAGGAGATACAGCTGTATTATGCAGGCCTGGATAAAGTAAAGGAGATATTTACCTCTTTGCAGCATGTGGAGCTGGGTACCAAAGGAGGTGGAGGAAATACGGTCCGTAATATAATGGCCGATGAACGGGCCGGTATAGATTCCCGGGAGGTGTTTGATATTTATCCTTATTACAGCGATCTTACCACTTTCCTTATTGCGCAGAACGACTCTTTTACATTGCCGCGTAAACTCAAAATAGCCTTCTCTATCAGTGAAGAGTTGCCTGGGTATGCTGTTGTAAATGATCTGGGTTTTATTCCCCGGATGGTAGATGGACAACGTGGGTTCCGGGTTTACCTGGGAGGTTCGGTCGCTTCGCATCCTACACTGGGATGGTTGATACACGACTTTGTACCTGAAAAAGATTTTCTGCGTGTAGCTATAGCGGTGAAACGTTTCTTTTCGGAGAACAGGAACCGGAAGAACCGCCACAAAGCCCGTATCCGGCATATCTTCTATAAACTGGGAGCGGAAGAGACGATTCGCCTGTATCAGACCTATTTTGAAGCTACCAAAAATGAACCGGAACTGGATTATGTATCGGGATCTTATAGATTAATTAACACAACTCCTGCCAGAGTACCTATTGCTGCCGGGGATGAAAAAGCATTCTGGCTCTGGAAACAACGGTATGCTACCAGGCAAAAACAAACAGGATATTATGCTGTGATTCTACCACTGCAACACGGTAACCTTACACCGGATACACTCCTGAAGATTGCCGGCTTTGCAGAAGGTTTTGGTAATGATATGATCCGGTTTAGGGGGGGGGGGGGGGGGGGGGGGGGGGGGGGGGGGGGGGGGGGGGGGGGGGGG
>JAJPZL010000042.1:0-4129 GCA_021204375.1 Bacteroides sp. | reverse complement strand
TAATGATAATCACCGGGTAACCCCCCCCCCCCGACAACATATTCAACTCCGGAACATTCCCGAAGCCTGGTTGACCAACCGCTGGCAGTTGGTAAAAGAACTGGAGATTCCCGGTGAACAACCCCTGCTTGTTAATGATGTAATCTCCTGTACCGGTGTCGATACCTGCCGGTTGGGTATCTGCTTGGCTAAAGGAGCTGCCAAAGCAGTACGTAACCGCCTTCTTAAAAGTGATTTGCAGCTGGATAAAGCCGGAGCCCTTAAGATCAATATTTCGGGATGTAGTAACTCTTGTGCACAACATATCTAGTCGGATCTTGGTTTCTCCGGACGGGTGTCCCGTAACGACCGTATGTTCCCGGCCTATTCTGTCTATGCAAAGACAGAAGGACCCGGAAAACTGGCCCAATCTATCGGCTTTATCAGTGCCCGTGATCTGCCGGTATTTGTGGAAGAGTTACTGGCTGCTTACCTGGACCACAAAGAGGAGTATGCCACTTTCGGGGAGTATATCCGTGCAGCCGGAAAAGTACGCATCGCTGAGATTTTGGCCCGTTATGCGGAGATCCCTTCGTTCGAAGAGGACAAAAACTACTATTACGATTGGGGAAGCGAACAGGTATTCTCAGTAAGCGAACGTGGAAAAGCAGAATGTTCAGCCGGGTTTTTTGATATGATCGATATTGATGGTAACATCATTGAAAATTCCCGTAAAGCCTTGCAGGAAGCCACTGTCGAGGATCAGATCAATGATATACTTTACGATATGGCCCACTCTGCCTCCCGTATGTTGCTTATTACCAGGGGTGCGGAACCCCGTTCCACTGCTGAAAGCTACCAGCTCTTTGACCAGCTCTTTATAGATGCCGGCCTGGTAGATCTGCGTTACAAAGCAGTAACCCGGGCTGCACAGGCAAAAGAAGACCTCCTTCCTCTCAGGCAGGACGTTCTCAGCTTAGCTGATGCAGTAGTAGCGCTTTACCAGACAATGGATGATAGTTTGCAATTCAAAACAGGTACAGGAGGTGCATCTGCTCCTGTATTGGAAGAAGCTGCACCTGCCGGAGAAACGGTAGTAAAAGATTTCCGGGGAGTAGGATGTTCTATGAATTTTGTTAAAACTAAACTCGCATTGGCTCCACTTTCCTCAGGTGCTTTGCTGGAGATCTGGATTGATGATGGAGCTCCTATTGAAAATGTTCCCGGCTCTGTACGGAATGAAGGGCATACCATTGAGAATAGCGTACAGAACGGTGACTACTGGCAGGTTACCATTCGTAAAAAATAGCTTATGAACTTTCTATCTGTTAATATCAACATCCGTAACCGGAAAATTTTGTTGGTAGGAGGGGGCGTGTAGCCCTCCATAAAGCTACCATTCTGCAACGTTTTGTTACGTATGTTACTGTGCTGGCACCACGTTTTGCCGAAGGCTTTGAAGAACTTCCTTTTACTTTTCTTCGCAAATCCTATGAAGAGGGAGATCTGGAAGGGTATCAACTGCTCTATATCTGCACTGACGATCATGTACTTAATCGCCGGATCAAAGAGCATGCCGGGAGTATCGGGATCTTTGCCAGTGTATGTGATGCTCCTGCCTTGTGTGATTTTACTTCACCAGCTATCTTTAAACAGGATAACCTGACCATTTCGGTAGCTACCGACGGGAAAGAGGTTAAAAGAGCCATTGCTATCCGTAACCGTATTCAGGAACTTATTGAAAATGGTACATTACAAATCGATTAACCGGGCTACTCATTCCCTGAGTGAACGAGAAGACTGCTTCAGACATACTAAATTTCAGGAAGATACTCCCGGTATCTTCCTGAAAACCTGTAACCGTATTGAATTTTACTACGGAGAGGAAGAAGTGCCTGAAGAACTTATCCGCCATCTTTTCCAGGTTACTTCCGGTCTGGAATCTTCCCTCATTGGTGAAAGGGCTGTACAGGGACAGGTGAAGGAGGCTTACCGGTTGGCTGCCGGCCGTTTTAAACTCTCACCTTCACTGCATCAGTTGTTCCAGTCTGCTCTTGCCACCGGTAAACGGGTGCGTACTGAAACGGCCATTTCTCAGGGAGCTGTTTCCCACAGTCTGGCTGTGATCGAATTGCTTAGCCGCCAGCCACTCTGTTTATCTAATGCCATTATTACAGTGATCGGAGTTAATAAACTCACCCGTGATACGTTGTTATTCCTCAGGAATAAAGGGGCTTTTACGCTTTTTCTGGCTAACCGTAGTGTGGAGAAAGCCCGTCTGCTGGCGGATAGTGTAGGATGTGAAGTACGCAGTCTCCGGGAGAAACGTGAATTGCTGGCATTGTCGGATGTTGTGATCAGTGCCACTTCGGCTCCCCATACGCTGATCTGTCCGAAAGATCTAGTCCCGGGACAGAAACAGATCATCTTTGACCTGGCTTTCCCGCAGGATGTAGAGGAAGCCGTACGTGACATTCCCGGGGTTACCCTTTTTAATCTGGAAGATATTGAGATACAAATGGATCGCAACAGAGCCGGGCGGGCTGCTGAGATAGTAGGTGCAGAAGTTATTATTGAAGAGGAAATTGATAAATTCAAAGAATCTTTGATTCGGAGAAAAGTATATCAGCAGATAAAGAAGGATTGAAATATAAGCCCTAAGGAGAAACTGAGTACATTGTTTCTCCGTTTAAAAACAATAGGAAGCATATCGCCATTCTCTATACTTTCGTAAGTTATGGATTTAGATATATTACTGAGCCTCATTTCATAACGAAAATCGAAAAAACACTTGATATGTTCACTCCAAGTCCTATCACTCCGGAGACATTGAATGGATAGAGTTTCTCGGAAATTTCCTGTTGGTCAAAATTTCAAAAGTAAGGGCATTCTCTTTGCTAAGGGTGAACTTAACTTTAGGACCTGCAAAAAGGCCATTCCGTAAATGTCGCTCTTTATAAAGTTATATCCGTACAGGGAAGAGAAGTCCAGTGTTTGATATTTAGAGTTTATATAAGCATAGTCAGGATCTAAGTCCGGGTACTGTGATCCTCTTTTGTCGAATTGTATTTCGTGATTAGCTATGCTATAGGAAAATTTAGGCTGTATAAAATGATTTTTTATATTAACCCGCATAAAGAAGGTGGTAAAATAGCCTACTTTATAGTTGCTGGCTGTTTCGTCAATGGCAATATCGTTTACCTTGAAATCCTCTACCAGGAACATACCGGAATTAAAGCCTGTATTTACCCCGAAGTTTATACGGCGGGTATTGATACGCTCAAAACGGTTCTGTGCGGTTAGTTGTGCGGTCAGGCATCCGAAGAGTAATATATAGAGAAAACTCCGTCTCATCTCTTGTTCTTTTTTTCTACCGACCAGCCGAATTTTCCGATCTTATCTCCCATCCCGTAATAGTTGCCATGCAGGTAAACCAGCGGATCGCTTTGCCGGAGTTCAAATTTCCCGTTCTCCTGGTTCATATAGCCGGTGTCGGCTTTTATATTGACCACATCAGCTATGAACATATCGTGAGAACCCAGGGAGAGGATCTCTTTGACCCGGCACTCAATAGAAAGGGGAGATTCTTCAATAATGGGAGCTGTTACCATAGTGGCTTTTCCCGGAGTAAGTTTTATCTCTTCGAATTTATTATAGTCTTTGCCGGAGCGTACTCCACACCAATCAGTCGCAAAAGCCATCTCTTCGGTAGTGAGGTTGATCACAAAATCCATATTTTTTTTGAGGATGTTGTAAGAGTGTCTTTCGGGCCGTACGGAGATATAACACATGGGTGGATTGGTACAAATAGTTCCTACCCAGGCAAGAGTAATAATGTTCCACTCTTCGGGAGTACTTCCACAGCTTACCATGACAGCAGGAAGGGGATAGATCATGGTACCAGGTTTCCAGTCCTCTTTCATCTTTTTTCTTTGATTATATTATAAAATGGTAATGTCGTTCATGTTCTGCTCTTTTTCGCAGTAGTGACACCGGATGATGCAATTATCTTTATCTATGATGCGGAACAGGGTGCGCATAGGCTCGTTATTGGTAATACATTGGGGATTGGCACATTTAACAATACTTTTAAGTTGATCCGGCATGTTCACTTCTCTCTTTTCCACCACTTCGTAATTGCGTATGATAT
>JAJPZL010000405.1 GCA_021204375.1 Bacteroides sp. | reverse complement strand
TCTTCGATCTCCAGCAGAGCATCTAAATGCCGGATAGCACCTACTCCGTCCAGGGGGGAGATGGTATAATCTATCTTTTGGCATTGTTCCCGGATGTAGGGTTGTACAAAGCGGCGGTAATCCTCTTCTCCGATCATAATGGAGATATCGCTCTGTAGTTTACTCAGTTTGCCGGGAGCCCAGATGGAGAAGTAACAGAAGGCCATATCATCTCCTTCGCGGATGATCTCGTAGAGCTCATCAAATACCCGGAAATAGATCTTATTGACCTGTCTGAGCTGCTTATCTAGCAGTTCCGGATTCATCACCGTATCCATCAGTACGGTATCTGTACCCCGGAGAGCAGCCAGGATATCCAATCCTTCCATCAGATCGGGCATTCCTACATAGTAGTTTCCCTGAGCCTTTTCTTTACAGGCTTTGAGCAGTTCTTTGTGGATCCTCCAGGCTTCGTTATCCGGGTCCAGTACAATATCTTCTACCGGGTTAGGCGAGGGGTGTATCCAGATGGTATCTTCGCCGCCTTCCCATACGCCTCCCAGCATAGCTGCCAGCGAACCGGGTCCCAGCTGGGTATTGGCCACAGGCAGTATATCTGCTTTGAGGGAACTGCGTGATACATAATAATCCAGTTCCGCTGCTCTCCACTGAGGATCGAACCAGCGTTGATTCAGATCTACGGGAGCCGGAGGAGCCGGAATGGCTGCATGGGGAGTGACTCCCTGTTGCAGGTGTTCCCACATAGTGATCACCACTCCTTTGCGGTTCCACCAATCTATATAACGTTGTTTACTCTCTTCCCAGTTTGTTTTCCAGGTATGTATCATGGTACTTGTAAGGGTTTGATTAATAATCTGTTCTATTGAAAATTCCTTGAAAAGCAGGGTCTATCTCAATCTGTATCGTTTGGGTAAGGTCCATCTCATCTGTGCATTGAACGATTTTCGGATAAAAGGGAATCGAAGCCCCTTTCTTTACATAAACCGGCATGGTTTCCAGGGGGATGTTCTCCCGGGTAAGCCACTGTTTGCCGGTATACGCTTCTCCTGTGAAGAAGTCAACCCACTCTCCTTCGGGCAGGTATACTTCCCTGCGGTTCTCACTGTTCATCACGGGAGCTACCAGAAAATCATCCCCGAAATAGTACTGATCGTCAATATGGCGGCAAAGTTTATCTTCCGGATGATGAAAGATGAGTGCCCGTAAAAGAGGATACCCGCTATCAATGGCTTTCCGGCTCTGCTCCACAATATAGGGGATCAGTCCGTAACGCAGGTTCCACCATTTTTTTATAATCGATGCAATGGTGGGATAATGCCACGGTTCCCGTTTGTGGGTTCCGTGGTAACGAAGGTGGGAGGAGAATACCCCGAACTGGGTCCAGCGTACGTAGAGGTCTTCCTCTACCGAAGAGTTCATAAAATCGGGCAGGCTGTGGAATCCGGGTACATCGTGACTCCAGAAGGCAAAGCCGGAGAGCCCGAAGTGAAGCCCTCCTTTGAGGGAACCTGCCATCCCATCCCAGGTAGAGGCGGAGTCGCCTCCCCAATGGAGCGGATAACGCTGGCATCCGGCCCATCCGGCCCGTGCCCAGATAATGCCTTCGCCGGTTACATCCCGGGTTATTTCGTAGGCTGCTTTCTGGTAGAGCAGGGCGTAGAGGTTATTCAGGAGTTCCGGAGGCATATTGTGGTATTGGGCATCCATGTGAATGTTCTCCCCGAAATCGGTTTTGATACATACGACTCCCATATCCAGCAGCTTCTTTAAAAGTCCCTTGTACCAGTCAGTGGCTGCCGGATAGGTAAAGTCAATAGTGCCGGCATAATCCAGTGTAGAAAAATTAGAACCTTCGGATTGCTGTTGTCTATGTATCTTTCCGATGTAGTGGTTCTCACAGGCTTCCGTAATTTGTTCGGCACCCTCGGCAATGTAGGGCAGCTGCCACAGGGAGACCCGGTAACCCTTCTCTTTAAGTGCACGGATAAAGCCTTCCGGATCGGGAAAACGCTCGTCGTTAAATTTCCATTCGCAAAGCCAGTCGGTTTTAAACCAGCCGGTATCGAGGTGGATCACATCACACGGATATTTCTCCCGACGCATTCGGTTGCATACCTCCTCTACTTCGTCCGCACTGAAATAGGTCATACGGCTCATCCATACTCCGAAACTCCATAGCGGAGGCATAGAGGGATAGCCTGTCAGGGAGCGATACCCTTTCAGCACCTCTTCCGGCGTTTCACCGGCGATCAGGAACAGATCTATTTCCGGTTGATCGCTGAGGAACTGTACCGAGCGTGTCGAATGGTCGGCCAGCGACAATTTTGAGTAGGCACAGGTGTGGTAAAAAACACCGTATATACGGCTGGAGAGGTAAAAAGGTATATTTTTATAGGTACGACGGTTGTTCACTCCCTGTCCGTCCTGGTTTTTCAATTGAAAGGTACGCCCGCTCAGGTCCATCTTTGCAAAACGCTCTCCGGTACCGGTAAATGTTTCGTCGGGCATGGCTTTGAAAGAGAGGGTAGCCCGCTCTTTCTGCCCCTCTTTCAGGCAATAGGCCAGGGGTAACGCATCGTATCGGGGCGGGGAGAAGTGATCGTAGCTACTCAACCTGATCTCTTTCTTTCCATCCGGATAGAAGGCAATATCCACTGTCTCCTGGGGTGCGGATTGCAGGTCGCTCCAATGATCAATAACTGCCTTCCTCAGATTTACCACTGCGCATTTTACTCCATCGGTAGTGGTGATCACCCACTCCTCTTCTGTGCGGGAAAAGGAGAGGGGAAGCTTCCGGATCTCTGCGCTGAATTGCAACATTTCGGAACGATCGTTTAGTTCCGAAAGTCCGAAGCCACTGAAAATACGGGTAATATGGTTGGTATACTGGCGGATCAC
Organism: Bacteroides sp.; assembly: GCA_021204375.1. Classification (GTDB taxonomy): domain Bacteria; phylum Bacteroidota; class Bacteroidia; order Bacteroidales; family Bacteroidaceae; genus Bacteroides. Next base: position 7,502 of record JAJPZL010000405.1, on the reverse strand, counting down.
CAGGGTATACTCCTGCCTGGGTACCGAACTATCCGCAGCCATATCGGCGGATAGCTGCTGTTTCTGAAAAGGGATAGTGATATAGATATCTCCCTCTTTTTCACATATATCGGTGGGCCGGCAGGCTGTCCAGAGTGATTCCTCTACAGAGAGCTCCGGATCAAAGTCCATAAAATCAAATATATGGTAGTTTGTTTGTTTCATACTATTTCCAAGGTTTTGAACATTTGGTTTTCTTATAATGAAGAGACGTTCCTGTCTGGGTTTTGTACTGATAGAAGAAATAAAATAAGTGCCTGGTAATGGTGGTATCAAAGAAATTATGTAAGTTTGCCCGTTCAATTATTTTCCGGAACTTATGAAACAAAAAATGATCCATATAGAGGCAGGGGTATCCCGTGATCCGAAGGTACGTCTCCATGCCCCTGTTAACTTTTCGCTCGAAGCCGGACAACACCTGGCCATTACAGGTTCCAACGGTGGCGGTAAAACGCTGCTGGTAGATATGATGGTGGCTAAATATCCTTTGCGGGAGGGAAAGATCACTTTCGATTTTTCTCCTTCGCTCACCCATACCGTATATGATCATATAAAATATATTGCCTTCCGTGATACATACGGCTCTGCGGATGCTAGTTACTATTACCAGCAACGCTGGAACTCAACCAACCAGGAGGAGGCTCCGCTGGTTTCCGAACTGCTGGGAGAGATAAAGGACGAGCAGCTGAAAGAGGAACTCTTTTCCCTGTTCCGCATTGAACCTATGCTGGATAAAAGGGTGATCCTGCTCTCAAGCGGAGAGCTCCGTAAATTCCAACTCACCAAAGCCCTGCTTACCACTCCCCGTATCCTGATCATGGATAATCCTTTTATCGGACTGGATGCTCCTACACGGGAACTACTCTACCGGCTTCTGGAAGCACTTACCCAAAAAGCCGGTTTACAGATCGTACTGGTACTTTCCCGGCTGGATGATATTCCGGAGTTTATTACCCATGTAGTTCAGGTAGAGGGGAAAGTGGTAGGAGAGAAGATGGAGAGGTCGGAGTATATGCGTTCTTTCCGGTTGAACGATAACGAAGAACTTATACAACAGAAGTGCCGGGCCATTGAAGCTTTACCCTATACAAATATACCTCTTCAGGCAGAAGAGGTGATCCGCCTGAATCAGGTAAGTATCCGTTACGAAGAACGTACCATCCTGAAAGAGCTCGACTGGGTGGTCAACCGGGAAGAGAAGTGGGCACTCACCGGCGAGAACGGCTCCGGTAAGTCTACTCTTTTAAGTCTGATATGTGCGGATAATCCGCAGTCTTACGCCTGCGACATCAGCCTGTTTGGCCGGAAAAGAGGTACCGGAGAGAGTATCTGGGATATCAAACGGCACATCGGGTATGTCTCTCCCGAGATGCACCGTGCCTACCTGAAGAATATTCCGGCCATAGAGATTGTAGCCAGTGGCCTGCACGACTCTATCGGTCTTTATAAACAACCTCAGCCCCACCAGCTGGAGCAATGTACCTGGTGGATGGATATTTTCGGAGTGGGAGCGTTCAAAGATAAACCCTTCCTGCAACTCTCCTACGGAGAGCAACGGCTCATCCTGCTGGCCCGGGCCTTTGTAAAAGACCCGGAACTGCTTATTTTGGACGAACCTCTTCATGGCCTCGACAGTTATAACCGGAGAATGGTCAAAGAGCTGATCGGAGCCTTCTGCCGGCGGCAGAATAAAACCCTGATCATGGTCAGTCATTATGAGAACGAACTGCCGGATGTTATCGATCACCGGATCCATTTAACAAGGAACAGATAAACATCTTCTACGATACCCTCTTGTTTGGGAAAGCCCGTAGAAAAGATCAGTAAGCCAATACATGCCAAAGGTCACGGATCCGTTGTTCAGGATCCCATTTCCCTGCGAACGTCCACCTGGCAGTAATCCCATGAAATTCGGGTGCATTCTCAGCCTCATGCAGGTTGTTGGTTAACCACCCGCTATGTCCTCCTTCCCGATAGCAACTATAATAATAAGTACGCTGTCCCCAGGGACAGGGATCCAGTACTTTGTCGGTATAGGCATAACTGATGTTGCAATCAAGAATCTGTTCCGACATTCTGCAATGGGTAATAAAGAATTGCGAATCGTGATGATAGCGACTCAGGATAGTGGGTGATTTAGCATCAAAAGAGGAGTTGGTTATAACCAGCTTCTTGTTCTTATCCCCCCCGGCCGTCGTGCCAGACCAGGGCACGGCCATTCCCATAGAAACGGCAGCGTGTAGCATAACACCATCCCCGCGGACAGAGGAAGTCTACACCCGAACAACGGAGGTAGAGGTCGGCATGATAGTACATCCCGTTACTTTCCGGAGCCCAGAGTGCAAGAGCATCGTTACCGTCGGCCCATACGTTGCAGTTGATCACGATCGTACGGGTACCTCTTCCGAAAACCAACATTTGATGAGTGGTGGTGTTCTCAATGGTGGTTCCGTAGTTATTATAGACGGTCAGGCCGCTGATCACACAATCGTCTGCTCCCTCCTGCAATACGATCACCCCGTTGCCTACGGGATGTTCCTTATATTCGGTTATAGTCCGGGTCTGGGCGGTTTCAGCCCATACGATCACCGTGCTGTCACGCTCTTCACCGATCAATACAATGTTAGGGCGGTCAATGATCACCTTCTGGTTATAGGTACCTTTTGAGAGTAAGATCTTAAAGGGGGCGGAGGGTGACTCCGGTGCTTTTTCAATGGCAGCCTGAATACTTTCTCCCGGCTTTACTATTACATCAAAGGCAGTACGGTCTACTGTGGGCCGGCGATACATTTCGATGGTTTCGTTCTCGTTAGCCCCTTGGGTAGCCAGGCTTACCTTCACTTTGTTCTTCGGGTCGTATTTAGCAGCCCAGGTTTCATACATTTCGAAGAGTCCGGCCGGCCGGCTGTTATACCACCCATACCCATTGCGTCGTTCTGTTCCGATCTCCTCCAGGCGTCGCCGGGGTATACTGTCCCGGTCGCAGACAAAGGGTTCACAATATTCCAGGTTATAAAAACGGGCCCATATCGGACCGGCCTGTGGATCTTCCACCAGGCGGGTGGTACGTCCTTCCAGTGTCCGTGAGTGTTCGTAATGCAGACCGGTCAGCTTATAAGTATCGAACCACTGTATGGCTCCATGAATAGCCTGTTTGATGCGGGCGTCGGGTTTGGGCAACTTCATCAGTAATTCCACAATAGCAGCACTCTCCTACGAGCAATAAGACGAGAGTTCAAAGGCACGTGCCGGTGCCGGTTCCAGTGTTTCACGGTCGTGTTGCTGACACCATACGGTAGGTTGTCCATCCACTACGATCTGTATGGCCAGGATGTACTCAATTCCCTTATCGATAGATGCTGAGAGTCGCCGGCGCAGTGCCTTGTCGGTCAGCTTTCCCTGATAGAGGGGCTTTTCAGCCACAATCTCCTGAAAGAGTTCCAGTGTGTTTACTATATCGTCGTCGTTAAAGGTGATATGGATCTGATAGCCGCGCATTTCCGGCCAGAATTGCGGCCAGCCTCCATTCTCATACTGACCACTTAATAAATACTCCACCGCCAGATGGAAAGCATCCCGGTAACGTACATCTTCTGTCTCCTGATACAGGCGGGCCAGATAGATCATCTGCATGGTTGTCGCATCGTTATCGATCGTTGAATCATCCTGGCGGGACTTATCTTTCAATACCTCTGCCAGTTCCTAGTCGCTCATTTTCCGGGTCATGTCGATATTTTTGGGCCAGCCACCGGTACACCGCTGATAAGCCAGCACCTGGTCGCCTATACGACGTGCCTCTTCGGTCTTAAAAAATTCACTGTTTGTTTCGCGCAAAGGGTTTCTCCGGGGCATTTGTTGCGCCGTTGCCGGTGAGAAGAGTACCAGGTAACCTACCAGCAGCATAATAATACTATGTCCCTGTTTTAAAGATAAGAACTGTCCCATGTTTTCGGTTTTAGATGTGTAATAAGATAAAATAGTTTCTGTTCCTTTTTATCCGAAATAAAAAAAATGTAGTGCAAGTTAACCTGTTTTTTGTTTCCGGAGGATAAAAATTGGCCTTTATGGAGTAATTTTTGATCAGGGAATGGGTTATTTCCTTTTTAGGAAAAGATCCATGCGGATGGGAAGATGATCGCTGTAACCGCCCTGATACCTTATACCGTGGTAAGTACGGAAGGGTTTGGTTCCTCTATATTTCTCATCTTTTTCCAGCAGGAAAGGCAGGTTACAAATATCCACATCTTTGGCAGAGGTGTAGAGAGAACCTTTTCCGGTAAGCAGGGTACCGGAGACGATAAAATGGTCAATGATCTCCCAGGAACCCTGGTATTTATAAGTACCCGGATTTTTCTTAGGAAAAGGTTGTAACATCATATTATATAAAGTATATCCGTCCATCTCCTGCTGAGGTGGTTCAACTCCCAACACAGACTTCATTGCATGGGAGTCAGGGGAGTCATTAAAATTCCCATAATAACCAGGTAAGGAGTCTTCCGGATATTTAACAAAGAATCCGTATACTGTTTCAACTGCCGGGCAACCTGCTCCCGGAACCTCTCCTGCTCTTTATTATTGCCTGCCCGCGAAGGAAAGTGGCAGACAAAAACATCTAAAGTATCACCCGAAAGCACTAAGCCGGAAACATGCAGGATATCCCGTGTCGCTCTTCCTCTCTTCTCCGCTACAGGTATACGGATAGCCTGGTGATCCAGCAGCCGGAAGCGGTCCCGCTGGTATAACAAAGCTACATCTATTCCCCGGGGATCGGGAGAATCCGTCATTACATACCGGTATCCGAACTCTTTGAGTGGAGAATATCTGACCAGATCCTCCATCACCCGGTTGTTCTCTACTTCACATATTCCCACCAGTGCAGCGGGCATCCACTCACCCACAGCAACAAGGGTACGGGCTATATCCCCGATCTTCTTTTTATACCTGCCGTAGTGCCAGGCCCGTAGAGAACCCGGTAGGAACTCCTGGTCATTCTTCAGGCTATCGTGTTTACAGTCAAACAAGTTCTCTACATTCCAGAAGATAATACGGAAGGGTTCCTGTGTATAACAGGAAGTAGCCAAAAAGAGAACAACAGTAAAGAGAAAGAGCGTTTTTTTCATAGTTTATAGAAGATTTCTTATAGAAAAAGGATATCAAAGGTATACTATTTCTCCTGTTCCGGACTACTCTATCTACCTTGATCACCTTTATACAGGGAACTATATCTTAGCCCCCGGCAATGCCCAGTCATGTTCGAAAGATCTTTTGAGCTGCAGAGCAGCGGAAGATTCTAGCCCAGAGTGGAAACCCTGGGTGGCTGTATACCAACATTTTAAGTCCTGAAGGGACGGCCGAATCACCCTCCGGTCGTTTTGTATCGTGCCTGTAGCACTCCAATACCTATTGCCCTGATACCCAGTACTTCCGTGCTGGGCTGGAATGGAACGTTCCTTCGGAACTTAATCATATATTAGAAACAAATCTTCCCAACCTAACCGGACAATGCCGGGGGTACAATTTATTCCGGTATATTCTCCAGTATATCCACTAAATGTTTCCAGAACTTATTTACGGAAGAAATATCCATCATCTCATTGGGCGAATGTGCCTCCTTAATGGTAGGACCGAAAGAGATCATATCCATTCCCGGATATTTATCCAAGAAAAGTCCGCATTCCAATCCGGCATGGATCGCCTTTACCAGGGGCTCTTTACCAAACAACCGCTTATAGAAATCCACAGCCACTTTCAGAATGGGAGAGTCCGGATCCGGGTTCCAGCCCGGATACCCGTTACCATAAGAAACCTTGGCACCGCCCAGTTCCATCGCAGCCCGTACTGTATCCGCTACATTGTTGCGGGCAGAGAGGATAGAACTGCGCTGACTGGTCTCTATACGAATTACATGCTCCTCTTTCATCTTCACAGAGGCCAGGTTACTGGAAGATTCTACCAGATCAGGAATAGCCCGGCTCTTTACATACACCCCGTGATGAATAGCCTGAAGCGTTAGCAATAGCCGGTGGGTAGTCTCTTTATCGATAGCATACGGCAACAGAGATTCCGATTGCAGCAGGATCTTTACATCCGGATCGGATACAGACAACTCCTCTTCTATATCCGCTGCAAACACATTCAGGTCCACCCGGATCTTCTCCTTCTCTACAAAAGGAACCGCAGCTATGGCATACGCCTCCCGGGGAATAGCATTCCGCAGGTTACCCCCATTTATTTCACACAGGTAAAGATCATAGTTGCGGGAAACCTGTAGCAGAAAGCGGTTCAGTATCTTATTAGCATTTCCCCTTTCCAGATGGATCTCATTTCCCGAGTGTCCCCCTTTCAGCCCTTTCACATCTACCCGGAAAAAGAAATACTCTTCCGGTACCTCTACCGGAGTATAGGTAAATTCACCTACCGAATCTACACCGCCGGCACAGCCCACAAATATCTCTCCTTCGTCCTCAGAGTCTAAGTTCAGTAATATTTTCCCCTCCATAAATCCTTTCTGCAAGGCAAAAGCCCCGGTAAGCCCGGTCTCTTCATCCACAGTGAACAAACATTCCAGAGGGCCGTGTGCAAGATCATCCGCAGCCAGTATAGCCAGCTGGGTTGCTACCCCGATGCCATTGTCGGCCCCTAGGGTGGTACCTTTTGCCTTCATCCACTCTCCCTGTACAACTGTTTCAATCGGGTCTTTCAGGAAATCATGTACCGTATCTTCGTTCTTTTCGCATACCATATCTATATGCGATTGTAAAATAACAGTAGGTTTATTCTCGTTTCCCGCAGTAGCAGATTTCCGGATAAGGACATTCCCCGCTTCGTCCCTCTTTGTTTCCAGGTTATACTTTTTACCAAACTCCAGCAGATACCCGATCATCTTTTCCTCGTGTTTGGAAGGACGGGGTATCTGACAAATTTCTTCAAAAAAAGTAAATACGGAAGCGGGCTCCAATATTGTTTTTTCCATTCTCTCTTTATTTAGTAGTTCGCCCCAGCGAACGGTTTATTGCTAAAATAGGTTAAAACGCCGGAGATTTCTGAGCAGCTTTATTAAAAAACATCCGAAACGTGCTGTCAGAGTGGCGGCAAAACTCTATATTTGCAACACAAAATTAGTAGAAATGGTTAATACTTTATTGCTAACACTGTTAATTGTTACTATTTCCCTTCTTTTACTGGGAGTTAAACTTCTCTTTGTCAAAAACGGCAAATTTCCCGATACTCATATCAGCCAGAACAAAGCCATGCGTGAAAAAGGGATCGGTTGCGTACAATCCCAGGATCGGCAGGCACGGAGGAAAAGCCTCTATACAGCCGACGAGCTGGAAAAAATGGTCAGACAATAATAACCAGTTAATAACATTTTTATCATAAAGACAATTTTATGAAGAGAATCAATTATCTCCTTAACGGATTAGCGGCTCTCATTATGGCTGTTCTCTTTGTTAAGTGCGACA
>JAJPZL010000230.1 GCA_021204375.1 Bacteroides sp. | reverse complement strand
GTGATATACTGGTCATTCCTTATACTGGCGGCTATTATAGTCTCCATATCTCTGCGACTCTTTTTATTCGACCGCTATCTTATTCCTACTCCCTCTATGGAACCGGTCATTCTTACAGGCGATTATGTTGTGGTAAATAAGTTGGTGCCCGGCCCGCGCCTTATAAAAACATCTTTGCTTTAAGTAAAGGAGAGGAACCTGCTTTTAAACGTTTCAGGGAGGAAGAGGGTACAACGAAATGATATATTGACCTTTAATTTCCCTTATTCCGATTGGGGACGACTTGACTTAGACATGAATCTTTTCTATGCCAAGCGGTGTGTAGCCATTCCGGGAGATACCTTTTACATTGAGAATGGAATTTACCGGGTAAAGAATTGTAGCGATACGCTGGGTTATTACGAAAATCAACATATCCTCTCCCAACAAGAGGAATATGAGTTTCCTCCTCAGATATTTAACGCCTTTCCCTACGACTGGCGTTACAACTGGACTATTAAGAACTTTGGTCCCCTCTATATCCCTGCCAAAGGAGATAATATGGCGATAGACTCTTTGAATATAGTACTTTACCGGAATCTGATAGCTTACGAAACCCGGCAGGAGGTAACGGTTAAAGGGGGAACTGTACTGGTAGGCGATAGCCTGATAGAACGATATACTTTTACGAAGAACTACTATTTTATGGCGGGAGATCTTGTTTTTGATTCGAAAGACTCCCGTTACTGGGGGCTGCTGCCCGAAGATCACATTACCGGAAAGATCTCTTTTGTGTGGAATACAAAGGATATGGAGTCCGGAAAAAGGAGATGGAACCGATTTATGAAAAGAATAAAATAAGCAATGATGAAACTACTATGGAACCACTTAATAAATATCCTGTTGATCGTACCGTTTATAATGGTACTCTCTACCGTTTTTGTGATTAACAGGGAACTGGCAAACGGAGTGGTTTCCGAGAAATATTTCTGGTTTTATCTCTCCATGGTGGCGGTCTCTGTTACCGCTCTATTATCATGGGTTATCAATCGGAAAAAATATCACTCTCCCTGCTCGATCTGTTTATTACCTTATTCTGTATAAGCGGAGTGGTTATCCCGCATTATCACCACGGCGCTGTCACTCATAAAGTGGTTCTTTTACTACTGGTTTTAATCCTCTATTTCTATTTCAGGATATTCCTGGTGCAATACAAATGGAACATGGTTGTTCTTCTCGTTTTTTTCATCGGAACGGGACTGGTCGAAAGCATCTGGGGACTCTCTCAGATCTATGGTTTTACTGCTTCACAACATACGCTTTTTAAAACAACCGGTTTCTTTTTTAACCCGGGACCTTACACCGGCTATGTGGCCCTGACACTACCGCCCGCCTTTTATTATCTGCTTAGTGACTACCGGATCCTGAAAGGACCGTTCCGGTGCCGCTTCCTTTCCTATTATATCCGGTGGGGGCTCTCGGCGCTCTCCTGTACCGGTGCACTCTTAATACTACCTTCTACCCTGAGCAGGGCGTCCTGGTTTGCTGCGCTTGCAGGATGTGCCGTAGTGGGAGTGTGCTATCTATGGGGGCGGACAGAGTTTTCCCGGTATAAACAAAACTTGTTTATATACTCTAAAAAAAGGCTTTTGACCCGGACTCTTCCGGCATTGGTTCTGGGAGTAGCTACAGTAGCAGGAGTCTATTACCTGAAAAAAGATTCGGCAGACGGCCGGGCTCTCATCTGGAAAATATCGGCCGGGGTTATCAAAGAGTATCCGCTGGGAGTGGGTATAGAGTACTTCCCGGGAGTATATAGCGATAAACAAGCTGAATGCTTTCGCCTGCACCAGGGCTCCGCGCAACAGCAGTTTGTAGCGGGGAACCCGGAGTATGCTTTCAACGAGTATATTCAGTTCTGTATTGAATTTGGTATCCTTCCTTTCCTGCTCTTTCTGTTTTTTACCGGATCGGTTCTTTACAGGGGTATTCGACACAAGAGATATGCGGCTACCGGAGCACTGGTCTCCCTCCTGGTCTTTGCGGCGATGTCTTACCCCTTCAGTATCCTGCCGTTCCTTATTGCCGGGGTATTTCTGGCAGCGGTTTGTATATCGGCCGGTACTCCTCAGTGCACCGGCCGGGATCTCTTTACAGGCGGGATAGTGCTCTCTATCCTGTTAGTTATTACACTGGTAACCCTTTATAACCGGGTTCCTATGTATGAAGCCTATAAAAAGTGGAGCAAAGTCAAGGTTCTATATAGCGCAGGTTTACACAAAGAAGCAGCCAGAGAGTATAAAGGTTTATATCCTTACTTGGAGCATGAAATCTCTTTTTTATTCGAGTATGCACAGGCCTTATCCAAACTTGAGGAATACTCCCGCAGCAATGAGGTATTGGAGAGCGCCGTTAAAATAAGCTGCGACCCGATGCTCTATAATGTAATGGGTAAGAACCGGCAGGCGCTGAAGGAGTACGAAGGAGCCGAACAAAGTTTCCTGAAAGCTTTGCTGATCGTTCCTAACCGTCTTTATCCTTACTACCTGCTTGCACGGTTATACGATGAGACGGGAGATACAGCCAAAGTTTGCGAGATAGCTGAGATCCTTCACTCCAAAGAACCCAAAGTTCCCTCGGAAGCAGTCCATGAAATGAGAAGTGAAGTAAGATCTATGTGTGAAAAATATAAAAACAAATAACTATGTCAAAGAAAACTTTACTGAGTATCATTCTGATCTCTCTGTTTTACTCCTGTTCCACCCCAAAAGAGAATGAAGCCGATCCGCAGAGTGAGGGCATGGAAAAGGTGGATGATAAAATAGTGGAGGTGCGCGCCCGGGTGTTGGAGTATGAAGATTTTAATTATGAATTACTATCCAACGGTACTATCGCTTCTATGCACATGGCGGCCCTCTCTTTCCAGTCGCATGAACCCATTACAAAGATATATGTAAAGAACGGGCAGTCTGTAACCAAAGGGCAGAAGCTGGCAGAACTGGACGACTTTAAACTCAAAAGCAGCCTGGACCAGGCCACCTAGCAACTGGAACTGGCAAAGCTGGATCTGCAGGATGTACTCATCGGGCAGGGATACTCCCTGAGTGACTCTGCCGCTATTCTCGCCGAAGTGATGAAAATAGTAAAGATCAGAAGCAATTACGAGCAGAGCTGTCACAACTACAAGATTGCTCAATACAACCTGGATGCCTCTGTACTCTATGCTCCTTTCAGCGGTGTAATTGCCAATCTTACGGTAAAAGAGTATAACCAGCCGGGCAATGAACCTTTTTTGCCTGGTGATAGATAACCGCAACCCGGAAGTGGTGTTCAATATCCTGGAGAATGAGCTGCCCCTGGTTCAGATGAATGATAAAGTGCTGGTCACACCCTTTGCCCAGGAGTCGTACACAGTAGAGGGAAGGATCACGGAGATCAATCCGTTGATCGATCAGCATGGCATGGTTCAGATAAAGGCCGTGATCCCCAATACTGCTAACAGGTTCCTGGAAGGCATGAATGTAAGCGTACGGGTGCAACGCTTGCTGGGCAAACGGCTGGTGATACCTAAGTCGGCCCTGGTACTGCGTTCGAACAGGAAAGTGGTCTTTACCATGGAGAATGGTAAAGCGATGTGGGTCTATGTGCAAACCGAGCAGGAGAATTCGGATAGTTATGTGGTAACGGAAGGGCTCAATCCCGGAGACAGTATCATCTATGAGGGTAACTTCAATCTCTCGCACGAGTCGCCTGTGTTGCTTAAACCGTAAATACGTAGTATATGATCCGTTACCTCATTCACCGCCCTATATCTGTCGTATTGACTTTTACGGCACTCTTTCTTTTAGGTATCATTACCTATATGAATATCCCCGTATCCTTATTGCCCAATATCGCGATACCCCAGGTAACCGTACAGATCTCGAGACAGAACACCTCTACACGGGAACTGGAAAATACAGCTGTCTCACGGGTAAGGCAACAATTGATGCAGGTGGGGAAACTGCGCGATATACAAAGTGAGACCCGCGACGGAAGTGCTACCATCCATTTGAGTTTTGAATACGGAGCCAATATAGACCTGGCATTTATCGAAGTGAACGAAAAGATAGATGCTGCCATGAATAACCTGCCCCGCGGGATGGACCGTCCACGGGTGATCAAAGCCAGCGCAACCGATATTCCCGTGCTCAACCTGGAGTTGACTCTGCATGCGGATAGCAGCTTTGAGCATACCGATGTAGGGAAGTTCCTGGAGCTCAGTGAGTTCGCTGAGAATGTGATCCGGCGGCGTTTGGAGCAGCTTCCCCAGGTGGCTATGATCGATATATCGGGGCTTATGAAGCGGAGGATCATTATCTCGCCCGATAATAAGATGTTTGATATCAGCGGGGTTAGCTTGTCTGATCTCGAAGAGGCACTCAACATAAACAATATTGATCCGGGTAGTATGATGGTGCGTGACGGATATTATGAATATATTATCCGTTTCTCCTCTATCTTAAGAACCTTGGAGGATATCCGGGAGATCTATATTCGTAAGAACGGCCGTATTTACCAGCTAAAAGATTTTGCTACGGTGGAGTTTGCCCCTGAAAAAGAGCAGGGAATGGCTCTCTATAACGGAAAACGGGCTATTATGCTTTCGGTCATTAAACAATCGGAAGAGAATATGAGTAGCCTGCAAAAGGGGATCAATGAGGTAGTGGAACAATTCCGCAAAGATTTTCCGGAGATAGATTTCCATATTACCCAAAGCCAGACGGAGTTGCTGGATTATACCATAAATAATCTGCAACAAAACCTTTTACTGGCATTTTTATTTGTCTTTTTTATTTCCGTTATTTTCTCAAAGATGGGAAATCGTCCCTTATCATGGGGATCAGTTTGTTTATCTCCCTGGTTATCAGTCTACTCATCTTTTATCTGTTCCATGTTTCGCTCAATGTAGTTTCACTGACCGGGCTTATTCTGGCATCGGGAAATATGATCGATAACTCTATTATTGTAACGGATAATATCGGCCAGCTTCGTCAACGGGGATCTACCCTGATGGATTCTTGTGTATTGGGTACTAATGAGGTCAGCGCGCCTATGTTAAGCTCCGCCCTGACCAATATCTGTGTTTTTCTTCCCCTTATATTTATGAGTGGAATAGCGGGGGCTATCTTTTTCGACCAGGCCTTCTCGGTCACTGCAGGGCTCCTGATCTCTTACCTGACAAGTATTACCCTTCTACCTATCCTCTACCGGGCTATCTATTCGGTCCGAATACCCTGGTTAGATAAGGATACTGCCGGCAAACAGGGTACTCTCCATCCGCCGGAGAAGATCTCTCCGGCAGAGAAAGCTTATCACGTAGGTATTAACTGGGTCTTTTCCCATAAGGCACTCACCCTCCTTTGCATGTTCCTTTTCCTGCCCGCTTACCTGGGGCTGTTCCTGTTGATAAAAAAAGAGAAAATGCCCGATATTAATCAGAATGAGGTGATGCTTCACATCGAATGGAACGAGAATATACATATGCAGGAGAACTATGAGCGGTGTCTCCTTCTCTCCCAAGAACTGGAATCTTATACGCAGGAGAACTCCGCCCTGGTGGGGCAGCAACAATTCTTGCTCAACAGAGACCGTGACCTCTCCTCTACCGAAGCCGAAGTATATATAAAGGCGAAAACTTCCCGGGAAATTGAGCTGTTAAAAAAGAAGTTACAAAACTATTTTGAACGGGATTACCCTGCTGCCTTGCTTACCTTCTCGCCGGTGGGCAATATCTTTGAGAAGATATTTACTACCGGTGAAGCCGACCTGGTGGTAGAGTACTACCTGACCGATAAGAGCCGGAAAATAGATACCCGGACTGTACTTACGATCGGGGATAACTTACAGAACATTACCGGAGAAGGGGCGGTGGGTACCTCTTTCCGGCAGCAGATCAATTTACATATAGACAGGGACAAACTCTTGATGTATAAAGTTCCTTACGAGTTGGTATACCGCACGCTCAGAACCGCTTTTAAAGAGAATCAGTTTGCTACGTTGCGTTCCCAGCAACAATATCTTCCTATTTTACTGGGAGGCGACGAAAAAACAGTCGGGGAGATCCTGACCCAGACCCTGATCGATCTTTCGGTGGGTCCTGACGGTCGAAAGAACAGAGTTGCCCTTTCTACCTTTGTAAAGGCAACCCCGGTCGAAGACCTGAAAACCATCGTGGCCGGAAAGACAGGCGAGTATATCCCTTTTTACTATTACAAGACCGACCGGGTTGAACAAATTGTAAAAAAAGTAACGGCAGAGGTCAGCCAAGACAAAGCGTGGGAAGTCAACTTTACCGGAGGCTATTTCTCTAATAAAAAGATGATCCGGGAGATGATGCTTATTCTGCTTGTCTCTATCATGCTTATATATTTTATATTAGCCTCTCAGTTCGAGAATTTTAAGCAGCCGCTTATTGTACTGCTTGAGATCCCGATAGATATTGCTGCCGCTTTAGGTCTGCTCCTTATAACCGGCCATTCCCTGAATTTAATGTCTGCCATAGGGATTGTAGTGACGTGTGGTATCATTATCAACGACTCCATACTCAAACTGGATGTAATGAACCAGTTGCGGAAAGAGGGGATGCCGCTGATGGAGGCGATACATGAAGCCGGTAGGCGGCGTTTAAAGGCTATCCTGATGACCAGTATGACCTCTATTGTCTGTATGCTTCCCCTGTTACTGAGTAACGACCTGGGCTCTAACCTGGAGAAACCACTGGCCATAGCCACTATCGGGGGGATGCTTATAGGTACTCCGGTGAGTCTGTTCCTTATTCCGTTAGTCTACTGGTGCATCTACAGGAACGATGAAAAAAGATATCCAGTAAAAATATAACTTATATACATCCATGAAAAAGGTTTGTTCTCTCTCTCTCTTATTTTCAGCCTCTTTTCCCTGGCGGTCTCTTCGCAGGTAGTGAAACTCGACCTGAACCGGAGTATTGAGATCGCTACTGATAGTTCGTTGCAGGCTTTTCGTGCCCAAAACCTCTATCTGTCCAACTATTGGGAGTATCGCTCCTTCAAGGCGGGACGTCTGCCATCCCTTACTTTCAGGACCATACCCATTCAATATGCCCGGGATATTACGCGCCGGTATGATTCTGAAAACAATATAGATGTCTACCGGCAGCAGCGATCTCTCTATACCGCCGGCAACTTATCGATCATGCAGAATTTTGACCTGACAGGAGATACCTTCTTCGTAGATACGGAATTGGGTTATATGCGTAACTTTGGTGCCAACACCTACTCGCAGTTCAACACAGTACCTGTGAGAATCGGGTATTCACAGGCTCTCTTTGGCTTCAACAGTTTTAAATGGGAGAAAAAGATTGAACCTCTTAAGTATGAAAAAGCCCGACAGGCCTATATTTACTCCAAACAAGAGATCGCCGAGTCGGTCATCTCTTACTTTTTCTCTCTGGCGATGGCCCAGATGGAGTACGATATGGCCCAAGAGAATGTAGCTTCCTCCGACACGCTTTACCGCATCGACCAGGAGCGGCAAAAAATTGCTTCTATCTCGCAGGCCGACCTGCTCACTTTAAAACTGGATGTAGTGAACGCGCAGAACTCCTTCAGGAATGCGGAGATAAGCCTGAAAAGAGCGATGTTCAGTTTTGTCTCCTTTTTGAATATAGACAAAGAGACAAAAGTTGAACTGGAACTGCCGGACCGTCCGCAGGATATTACCATATCACCCGAGGCTGCCCTCTATTATGCCAGGGAGAACAATCATGATTTTATAGGCTTCCAGCAGGAAAGGTTTGAAGCAGAGAGGGAAGTGGACAGGACCCGGAAGAGCTCTAACTTTGATGCCAGCTTCTCGGCCAGCGTAGGATTTAACCAGGCGGCAGATAATTTTAAAGATGCCTTTAGAAAACCGTTGCAACAGGATATTGTCAGCGTGGGGTTTACTATTCCCCTGGTTGATTGGGGAGTCAGGAAAGGGCGCGCGAATATGGCACGCAATAATTTGAATGTAGCCAAAATATCTATTCAGCAAAAGGAGGAGCAGCTGGAACAGGATGTGATCATGACCGTCAACGACTTCAATGTTCAGCAGGGGCTTATCAATAGTGCGGAAGAGGCTTTGCAGCTGGCTACTATGGCCTATCATGTAACAAAAGAGCGTTTTATCATAGGAAAGACAGACCTGAACACCCTTACCCTGACTTTAAACAGGCAGAGCACCGCACAACGGAACTATATATCTACCCTCAGGGATTATTGGCTCAGCTATTATAAACTACGCAAACTGACTCTGTTCGACTTTTACAGAAATGAGTTCCTGACCCAGCAGTTTGACAGGCTGGAGAGAATAAAATAGGAAAGCCGGTTTCCTGCGGAATATTAATTTTACATGCATACCAGTATGGCTGATGATCATAGAATAACCTGTAAAGAGGAGGAATATAGAGAAGGAAAATCCCGGAAGGGTTTATCTTCTTTCTCTGTGATAGTCATTTTTGTCTATTTGTTTCTTCTGGGCCTCACCGTAGTTCCCCGGTTATCAGTTAAGCTCAATCCTTCCAGGAACCATCCGGTAGTGAATGTCTCTTTCAGCATGTACGGGTAATCTGCCAGAGTGATAGAGATGGAGGTTACCTCTAAACTAGAGGCTATGTTCAGCTGCGTAAAAGGGGTGGAGCAGGTAAGCTCCTACTCTTCCAACGGTACGGGCAGTGTTACTGTTACCCTGTCCAAACATGTGGAACCGGAAGTAGCCCGGTTCGAGATCTCTTCCATTGTCCGGCAAACCTAACCCTCTTTGCCGCCCGGAGTCTCTTATCCCTCTATCCGTATGTCGGGTACCACCCAGGAGGCCAGCTATCCGCTTCTCCGATACACCATAAACGCTCCGATATCTCCCATAGAGATACAGGAGTATGTAGAGAGCAATATCAGGACCAGACTATCCGAAATAAAGGGCATCGATCATATAGCGGTAAACGGAGCCGGAACCATGATCCATAAGCTGGAATACGACTACCAGCAGTTACAGTATTACAATGTCTCTGTGAATGATATTAAAACTGCTATCTCCTCTTATCTGGATAAAGAGTTCCTGGGTATAGGAAAAATAGAGGAGAAAGATAGCGGGGAACAGTGGGTTCGTATCGCACTGGTTCCGGAAAAGGAGGAACAGGCGTTCATTCCGGCTGATATCCAGGTGAAGAACAGTGAAGGGACCCTGGTATCTTTAGACCAGGTCGTCCGGACTACTTTTGAGGAAGAGGAGGCTTCGAGCTATTTCCGTATCAATGGCCTGAACTCTATCTATTTGTCGGTTACGGCCGAAGCCACCGCTAATCAGTTATACCTGAGTACACAGATACAACAGGCAATCAAGCAGATAGAAGGTATCCTGCCTGCCGGATATGAGATACACCTCTCTTATGACGCAAGTGAATATATTAAAACGGAAATGGAGAAAATATATTTCCGCTCAGGCCTTACCGTATTTATTCTTTTGTGCTTTGTCCTATTGATCTACCGGAACCTGAAATACTCTTTTCTGATCCTCTTCTCCTTGCTGGCCAATATCTCTATAGCCGCTATCTTTTACTATCTTTTGAAGGTGGAGTTGCAGGTATTCTCCTTAGCCGGGCTTACCATCTCTTTGACACTGATCATTGATAATACCATTATTATGTCCGACCAGATCATTCAAAGAGGGAATAAAAAAGCTTTTCTTGCTATTCTCACGGCTACAGCTACTACAATGGGGACCCTGGTCATTATCTTCTTCCTGGATGAAACGATCCGGCTGAACCTGCTGGACTTTGCGTATGTCATCATTATTAACCTGGTGGTGTCACTCTTTATTATCCTGTTCCTGGTGCCGGCTCTTATAGAAAAACTTCATATTTCCAAAAACAAAAGAGTCAGAAAGAAAAAAGCTCATAAGACTGTCGGAAAGCGCTTCCGTTTTTTGCGGAAAATAAGCAGAAAAAGAGTCCTGTTGATTTTCAATCGGGTCTATGAATGGCTTATCGTAGCTATGTTCCGCAGAAGGGCCTGGTTTATCATTATACTTATATTGGCCTTCGGAATACCGGTTTTTCTTCTGCCTAAAAAAATAGAGAAAAAAACAGAGCGGGGATATTTTACTATATTAGCGGAGAATGAGTACGGCTTCTGGGAGAATCTTTATAATAAAACCTTGGGTTCGGCTTTTTATAAAGAGAAGATCAAGTCGGTCTCGAATGTCGCTTTGGGGGGAACGATGCGCCTGTTCGCGAAAAATGTCAAAGAGGGCTCTTATTCGTCGGGCGAAAAAAGCGAAACATCCCTCAATATAGCAGCCACCCTGCCGAACGGTACTACCAAAGAGCAGATGAATACCCTCATGCAGAAAATGGAAGAGTATCCCAGTCAATATAAAGA
>JAJPZL010000044.1 GCA_021204375.1 Bacteroides sp. | reverse complement strand
ATCTTTGATATTAGGTTTTTCCGATTAAGTACGTATATGAAAAAAGTGATCCCTAAATTCGACATTCCTACCGACTTTATTGTAGGTACCAGTTTACCAACCGATTTATTAAAAACTTACGGTATGTTCCCCTGCTGCATCAAGGTCGGTGCATTTGTTTATTGCAAGAAGGCGAACATCCGTGCTACCATCAATGTAAATGAGCATAAAATTAAGGATAACGACTTTATTACCCTTACTCCGGAAACATTTATCCAGGTTCACGAGATAGATGGAGAGATCGAACTCTTCTTTGCACTTTTCTCTTCGGGCTTCCTCCAAAGTATCAACTTCCTGAAATCTGCCCTGGATTACCTCCCGGTCATTATGGACAATCCCATTATTTCGTTAACACCGGAAATGGCCTTCCTGACGGAAGACTACTTCAAACTTCTTCTTAAAGCGGACCAGAGTACCCGCATGCCGTTGAATGAACAACGGATCACCGGTATTTACCACCTTTTTATGCGGGAAATACAGGAACTCTATAAAGGTTATCAACCGCTAAAGCAAAAAGAGCAGAACCGGAGTGAGCAGATATATAAAGAGTTTATCTACCTGATCATGAAGCACTATAAAAAAGAGCACAGTGTACAATTCTATGCGGAAAAGCTGGGGCTTACCCTGCAACACTTCTCTTCCACCATTAAAAAGGCCAGTGGCCGCACCCCTCATGAAGCGATCAACCAGATCCTGATCATAGATGCCAAAGCGCAACTAAAGACTACCGAACTTCCCATTAAAGAGATCGCTATGGAGCTGGGATTCTCCAATCATGGCTTTTTCAATAAGTTCTTTAAGCAGCATGTAGAGATGACCCCGCAGGAGTATCGGAACGGCGGATAAACAAGACCCCTCCTGACCCGGAAAAAAGAAGAAATATATCTTACAAACTGTTTTCAACTGTTCTTTCCTTGTTCCTCTATCTTACGAAATTTGTACCCCTTTTGTGTCATACTCGTTCCTTAGTGATGGCACACTTATGCCTTTATTATGACACAATTGTGCCTTAGTTATGGCATATTTGTGCCTTAGTTATGGTACAAATAAGTTTCTTGCCTATCTGATACCTCTTTATTATATAATGCTTTCCAACTGCCCTATTCCTGTTCTTCTAATCCGTTTCGTAAAACTTTTTTTAATCTTAACTTTTTTAGCCCTTTCAAATAAAAGTTGTTATTTTGTTAAAAGTAGAACCGTAACCCTTACCCAAAAGAGTATGAGAGTAAAACTATTCTTTGCCTTAACCCTTCTATTGTTTACCATGAACCCATCCATGCATGCCCAAAGTTATACCGAGCTTTGAAAAGAGGTAGAAGCCCTGCAAAAGCAGGATCTTCCGCAATCCATTATAGAGAAGAGCGAGCAGATCTATCAAAAAGCGCTCCGGGAAGAGAACGCCCCGGAAAAGGTAAAAGCTGTGCTCTATCTTACGGAGTACCGCAACCGGTTATCACAGGATAGTTATGAGGAAACGCTCCGGGAAATGGAGGAGCTGGCTGAAACAGCCACGGATCCGGTAGAAAAGGCGATCTGGCACTCTTTACTGGCTGAGAGCTACGCAACTTACCTGGTGCAGAACCAGTGGCAACTTACCCGCATGCGGGATCTGGCCGGAGAGGTACCGGAAGGTATCCGGGAGTGGAGCAGCAACCTTTTTTTTAATAAGATCAAAGAGTATATACTGGAATCCCTGAAAGATTTTCTCCTGCTGATGCGTACCGATGCAAAAAGTTGGTCTCCTGTCATTGAGAAGGGTGAAAGCAGCCGTTACTTTGCCAACGATATGTATCACCTGCTATCCCAGAGAGCGATCAGTACTTTAGAAAATATTCGTTATACGGCTGAAATTTTATCTCTTCAAACCCGGTTATCTATAGAGGATGCTTTTGCCGATCCTGAAAAGTTCCAACATCTCGATATTACTCCGGTTGGAAAATACAATGCCGAAGCGTTGATCATCCAACTTTACCAGCAAGCCTGGGCTTTCTATAAAGAGGCGGATAATCCAGCCGTCCAGGTATTGACCGACCTGAGCCGCATCGCTCATTTTCAACGGTTTTATCCCATTCTATGGAGAGAAGATGACGAGGGAAGCAACGGTGCAAGCCTCTATATAGCTACCTTGCATAAATTAATTGAAGAGTATGGGCAGGTAACTCCGGTAACGGCCGAAGTCTATCTGGAGAAAGCCACTTTCTTAAGTAACTCGGGAAAGAGAGAAGAGGCCCTTGCAGTAGTCAGGGAGGCTTTGAAACGGTATCCCAAATACAACCGGATCACTGCCCTGGAAATATAGAAAAGAGTATTCTGGCACCTTACCTTACTTTCCACTTTGCTAAAAATCCCTATCCGGATAAGGAGACTCCCATCCGGATCGCTTATAAAAACCTGAAAGGCTTTACCCTGGAATACTACAAGGCAACTCCACAACAGGAAGAGGCCCTGAAGAGTGGAACGTTTAATAAAGCTGGAGCAACGCCAACGGGTAAACCTGTAAAAAAAGAGTTTTTTACGCTGGAACCGACTATCGGTTACCAGCAGAAAGATACGATTGTATATACCACTCCTCCCGCTACCGGGAACTGGGTAATCGTAGTAACTCCGGAACACAAGGAATTAAAAAAAGAGTATACCCTGACTATTGTTACTACCCTGGAGGTATTCTACCGACAGCTTCCGGATAACCGGGCAGAAGTGTTGGTGATGGATAGCCGGAGCGAACATCCTGTACCGGGGCCACCGTTACACTGGCTGTTTCCAGTCAGGAAGCTTATAAAGAGGTAACCAACCTGACAACCGACTCCAACGGGAAAGCCTTTTATACAGGTACGGAGACTATTGAATATATGCGTGCCACTAAAGAGGGGGATCAAGCCATGAGCTACCGCAATCTGTACTGGAACCGTACGAACTCAGTAGAAGGACGTAGTCGGGAGACAGTTACCATGCTGACCGACCGCTCTGTATACCGTCCGGGACAAGAGGTCTATGTAAAAGGGATCGCCTACCGGCAGCAGGGAGAAACGGCAGAGGTGATCTCCGGCAAAAAGTATACGGTTACCCTGCGGAATGTGAATAACCAGGAGGTAACTACGCAAACAGTAAGTACGAACGATTTCGGTTCGTTCGACACCAGTTTTACCCTACCGGCCTCTACGTTGAATGGAGTGTATCGCCTGGAAACACCCCGGGGTAGTACGATGTTCCGGGTAGAATCCTATAAACGCCCTACTTTTACCCTGAAGATGGAAACTCCTACGGAAAGTTACCAATTGGGAGACTCCATACACATTACAGGAGAGGCTAAAACCTATTCGGGCGTACCGATCAAAGAGCTTCCGGTACAATATACGGTTACCCGTACTTTCCGGATGGGATGGAGAATCCATACAGAACCGGTGCAGGTCATCGCTTCCGGAGAGGTCGTTCCGGACGATACCGGAAAATTTTCAATTCCTGTTGAACTGACTCCCGGCACCCGTACTTCGGATTTTATCATCTACTCCTACCAGATAGAGACCACGCTTACCAACGAGTCGGGAGAAACGCAAAGCAGTTCGATCTCCGTACCGGCAGGGAACCGATCTATTATCCTGGGAACCGATATAAGCGATGAGATCCTGAAAGATGATTCCATCCGGATAAACTTCCTTGCCACCAATCCGGCCGGTAAACCGGTAGAGATAGAAGGCACCTACTCTCTCTACTCCAAATGAAAAGAGGAGGTCCTGTTGACCGATACATTTATCAGCAACCGGAAAACCGATCTTTCCCGGTGGAGAACTCTTGCTTCCGGAGCCTATCAGCTGAAAATGGAAGCCACGGACGAGAGGAACCGGAAGGTAACCTTCGAAAAAGAGATCCTTCTCTACTCCCTGAATGACCGGACCCTGCCCGTATCTTCGCCGGAATGGTTTAAGGTGGTAAAAGCCGAATATAGCGAGGAGTCTCCGGCCACTATACTTTTTGGTACTTCCGAAAAAGATGTAGTTCTCTATTACGACCTATTTACCAAAGATCGCGTATTAGAGAGTCGCATTATCCGTCTATCCGACAGCATGGAGAGGTTTGATTTTCCCCTCCGGCCGGAGTATGGAGAGGAGATCTTCGTCACTTTCCTCTTTATGAAAGAGGGGACTATTTACATGCATAGTGCTCAACTAACACGCAAACAACCCTCCCGGCAGCTGAAACTCAACTGGAAGGTATTCCGCGATCAATTACGCCCCGGTAGCCAGGAAGAGTGGAAACTAACTATTAGCGGGCCCGATGAGACTCCGGCCCGGGTAGAGATGCTGGCACTGATGTACAATGCCTCGCTCGATAAGATCTATCAGCACAACCAACGGTTAGAGCGTTCGGGAACAGGATACTACTTTAATAATGATTGGAGAAACCCTGCTAACAGGGACTACAGTAACTTCTACTTTTCAGTACCCTATGGCGGAGACCGCATAACGCCTCTCACCTACAACCGGATCCTCAACCTGATGCCTACGATCTATGTACGGGGTACCACTCGGCTATCCCGGTCGGGTGATTTAGTGGCAGACAGGATGTTAGGATCTAATAAAGCTATGTCGCCTTCCTCTGGCACTACAGAAGCAGGTGGAGAAGTAGTAGTGGTAAATTATGTACGATCCGAAGAGGAGGCGATAGTAGACGATATGGATGTTATCTCTGTTACTCCCCGCCAGGATTTTTCCGAAACGGCTTTCTTCTATCCTCATCTCCGTACCAACGAGCAGGGAGAGATAGTGATTGCCTTTACCCTTCCCGAAAGTCTTACCCAGTGGAACTTCCGGGGATATGCCCACACCCGGGAGATGCTGACAGGGATGATCTCGGCCTCTACTACTGCCTCCAAAGAGTTTATGGTCACTCCCAACATGCCCCGCTTTATCCGGGTAGCAGACGAAGGGACCCTTACTTCAGGCATTACCAACCTGACTACCGGAAAGATAGAAGGAACCGTTACGATCGAGCTATTTGACTCGGTAACGGAAAAAGTATTCCGGACTGCAAGGCAACCCTTTGCAGTAGAGGCCGGAAAGACAACTTCGATTTCTTTTGCCATACAGGCCGATGATTCATCCGACCTGATCGGTTGCCGCATAGTAGCCTCCGGAAACAATTTCAGCGATGGAGAGCAACACCTCATCCCTGTATTAAGTAATAAAGAGGTGATCACCGAATCGGTACTGGTACCTCTGCGGGAAGAGGGAGATCAAACGATATCTTTAGCCAACCTCTTTAATAACCAGAGTCCCACTGCGACCGATAAAAAGCTGACGGTTGAGTTTACAGCCAACCCCATCTGGTATGCCATCCAGGCACTTCCTACCCTGGATAATCCCACCCATGACAACGCTGTTGCGTGGGCTTCTGCTTTCTATGCCAACACCCTGGCAGCCTGGATCGTAGAGAAGCACCCGGCTATCCGTAATATAGTGGAGGTCTGGAAAAGCACTCCGGCTACCCGGCGGGAGACGCTGCTGAGTAACCTGTTGAAAAATGAGGAGCTTAAAAATATACTGATCGAAGAATCTCCATGGTTGCTGGAGGCACAAAGTGAGACAGAGCAGAAAGAGCGGCTGACCCTGTTGTTCGATCTGAATACCATCAACAGTAATAACAGTGCTGCCCTTGAAAAGCTGGCAGAATTGCAACTGCCGGGTGGGGGCTGGAGATGGTATCCGGGGATGAACGAAAGCCTTCCCGTCACCTGGTATGTACTCAACACACTGGTACGTATCCCGGAATTGACCGGTACTCCCTTACCGGAACAAGCCCGCAGGATGCAGAACCAGGCACTCACCTATTTTCATAACCGGGCGCTGGCCGAATATAAAGAGATCACCAAACGGGAAAACGATCCATCTGCCCCCTCCTTACAAGCTTTAAATTACCTCTATTTAGTAACACTTTCGGGAGAAACCATTCCGCAACAATATCAGGAAGCATATAAGTACTTTCTGGATCTTTTGCCGCAGGCATTGCCCACTTTTTCTTTGTGGAACAAAGCCACCGCCGCTATTATTCTCTATAGGAATAACCGGCCACAGGAGGCAGAAGCTTACCTGGCCTCCGTCAAAGAGTATCTGATACAGGATAAAGAGCTGGGAATCTATTCCGATCAGCCTGTATACAGCTACTTCGGAGGCAGCCCAAAGATAGAGACCCATGTACGGACCATGGAGGCTCTCTATACGATACCCGGAAACGAAGAGTACCTGCAAGGTATGCAGATATGGTTGCTGAAACAGAAACAGTCCCGTGCCTGGAATACCCCGGTAAACAGTGTGAATGCCATCTATGCGCTGCTGAAAGGGAGCTCTCACCTGACTCCGGAGAATAGCAATATCCGGATCCGGATAGGCGATGTAACCCTGAATACCCGGGTTGGAGAGGCAGGTACCGGATACATTCAGCGTACTTTCGATGCTCCCAAGGTTGTTAACAGCCGGGAGATAAGGGTCCGGAAAGAGGGGAAAGGGATAGCCTGGGGAGCGGTATATGCTCAATATAAGGAAGAGAGTTCCCGGTTGTCACAGCAGGGAAGCGGTATAGAGGTAAAAAACAACTTTATGTAGAAGAGATAAACGGGCAACGGAGAGCGATTACTCCGGTAACTTCGGAGAGCCTTCTCTCCGTAGGAGATAAAGTGACAGTACGCCTTACTCTGACTACCGACCGTGACCTCGACTTTGTACAGTTGAAAGATGCCCGGGGTGGATGCTTTGAACCGTTATCTTCCGTATCGGGTT
This sequence comes from Bacteroides sp., assembly GCA_021204375.1. GTDB lineage: Bacteria > Bacteroidota > Bacteroidia > Bacteroidales > Bacteroidaceae > Bacteroides. The sequence continues at coordinate 3,640 of JAJPZL010000044.1, read as the reverse complement.
ATCAATATGGAGCGGGTATCGGTTATTATGTAGAAGTAAAAGATGCGGTAACCCATTTCTTCTTTAATTCACTTCGAAAAGGGGTTTATATACTGGAGTATAGCTACTATGTGAACCGGAGCGGAAAGTATGAGGCAGGTATCGCGACTCTCCAGTCGGCCTATGCACCGGAGTTTGTTTCGCATTCGAATAGTTTGAGAGTGACAGTACAGTGATGGTGTAAAGGCTTAAAAAGGGGAATATACCAGTCCTGCACTGCGTACCGGAGAAATAAGTCCTGACTAATAAGGGTTGTAGAAATTCGTTTTTCTACAAGAAGTAACTAAATCACCCTCGTAGAGGGTATTATATCTTAGACCCCGGCGTTACCGGGGTCTAAGATATAGTAGGCCTCCGGCCTTAAAAAGATGCGTATAAAGAGTAGCTTGAGAAGGATTATGGTTCATCGGGAGAGCATCTCCCGATGAATAGAAGAACAGCAGGAGTATTATCTACTCTTATTCAGAAGATTTTCAGAGAGGCTGGTGCTCTATTTTATTTTCAAAAGGAAAAACACTATTATCCATTCCGCAATTTCTCAAAATAGGTATCCAGTAACTTCCGGGCAGCGACGAACGAAGTAACGTCTGAGCAAAGCACTTTTTGTTCCATCTGAGGGATCAACAACCGGATAGCCGGATCGTTGTAGAAACTATCCCGCAACTGTTTGTTAATACTTTCATACATCCAGTATTTGGATTGTTCATTGCGGCGATCATTAAAATATCCGTTGGCTTTTACAAAATCAATATACTCATAGATCATATCCCAGATCTCTTTTACCCCGATATTGTAAAAGCCGGAATAGGTTAGGACCTTCGGAGTCCAGCCCGATTCGGGAGCCGGGAAGAGATGCAGGGCATTCCTGAACTGGGTAGCCGCCAGCTGCGCCTTTTCAATATTAGTACCGTCGGCCTTATTGATCACAATCCCATCGGCCATCTCCATAATTCCCCGTTTAATTCCCTGTAACTCATCGCCTGTACCGGCCAGTTGGATCAACAGGAAAAAGTCTACCATGGAATGTACGGCCGTTTCGCTCTGCCCTACCCCTACCGTCTCTACAAAGATCTTATCGAAACCGGCGGCTTCGCAAAGAATAATGGTCTCGCGGGTTTTACGGGCTACTCCTCCTAAGGATCCTGCCGACGGACTGGGGCGTATAAAGGAGTCGGGATGTACGGAGAGTTTCTCCATCCGGGTTTTATCTCCGAGAATACTTCCTTTACTGCGCTCACTACTGGGGTCGATAGCCAATACAGCCAGCTTACCCCCCTGTTCCAGTACATGCAGGCCGAATACGTCAATGGAGGTACTTTTACCGGCACCCGGTACACCACTGATACCGATACGGACCGAGTTTCCGGAATAGGGCAGACATTTCTCAATCACCTCCTGCGCCAGTGCCTGGTGTCCGGGCTTTACACTCTCTATCAGGGTAACCGCCCGGCTGAGGATAGTAATATTCCCTTTCAGAATACCCTCTACATACTCACCGGCAGAGAGCTCCGGTTTACGCACCTTTTTCCGCCCTTTCAGGTAGGGATTCACAGACGAGGGTTGTTCGATCCCTCTGTTTACCGTAAGCCCTTTGTAGGCTTCATTGTTCTCAGGATGCTCCATGGAATGTATGGTTTGAAAGTTATCTATTATGGGTTTGTTACTTTTACATCCAGTTCCACCTTGGGACGGGCCGGATCGTTGGTGATCATCAGAATGGAGAGTTTGCGGATCGCATCTTTCAGGTTACGCTGATTGAAGGTAACCGTCAGTTTAACTGACTCTCCCGGTTTGATGACCTGTTTGGGCAAACTGACTGCCAGGGTAGGATTAAACACCTGCAATTTATGGATCTCCAGCGGTGAACTACCACTATTGGTGATCACTACTTTTTCGGAAACCTTATCTTTGGTGAGTTTATGACTGAAATCGAGCTCCTGAGCTGAAAGTTGCAGGACAGGAGGATTTACCTGGTTTCCCTGCTCTTCGGGAAGTATTACAGCCGAAAGTACGATCTCATTCTCCCTGCTTACCTTATCGCCCGGAAAACGGGAGAGATAGACGGAGGATTGAGCCAATCCGATCTCCTTTACTTTCTCTGTATCCAGGGTCAGGGTAATGATTCCCCGCTCTTCGTAATTAACCACCAGCGGATCGACCTCCGCTTTTATCCAGGGAGGCAGGTGCATAAGAGCAGGACGGAAAGGGGTACGGGTGGTATTGACCACCTCCAGTACTACCTGCGGTTTTTCTCCTCGGCGGGAATCAGGGAATTCCAGCAAGGTATTATTGACCCGCACCGTACCAATGACAAAGGGATGGCTTATCCGGTAGTTCCTGGCTTCGGGCACCACTTCGCCTTTAAAAGCAAGGTATCTCAGATTGGGTGCTGCATTGCTGTAAATAGCCACACTCTTTTCGAAACGCCCCAGCATTTTGGCATCGTAGGTAACCTTTACACTCCCTTTACCTCCTGCCGGAATAGGTTCTTTGCTCCAGTCGATCACTGCACATCCGCAGGATACGGTTACATGGGTGAGTACCAAAGGCTGGTCTCCCAGGTTGGTTACCGTAAATTCATGAGTCACCGGCCGTTTCCAACTGATCGTTCCAAAGTTGTGTACCTCTTCGCTGAAAGAGATACGGGGCTGAGCCCAGGCCGCCACGCAGATCGTTACCGTAGTAACGAAGGCCATTATATAGCGTTTCATTCTTAAAAGTCTCTTTTACTGATAGTGGATTAGAGGGACAAATGTACTCTTTTTATATGAATATCCAGAAGAGTTCATTCTACTTTTTTCGTTCTTCTCTCCATAAATAGTTTTCATCGTAAGTAATTCCATACTCTTGCAGAAAAAGCAGATATTCTTCCCGGAAACTACTCTTTTGGTGATAGGTAGCCTGGTTTCGGATATAGGCTACTGTTTTGTTACAGACCGAAGGACTCACACTAAAGACTCCATATCCTCCCTGCCAGGCAAATCCGGAGTACCGGGAATCTATCTGTTTGATCCAACGGCTGCTGTTCCTTTTTATCTCTTCTACCAACTTAACCACAGATAAGTTTTTGGATAAGACACAAAGTACATGGATGTGATCGGGCATTCCACCTATCCGGATCGGAATGCAATCATTATTTTTGATCACTGCTCCTATATAGGCATACAACCGGTCCGTATGAGAAGGGCGTATAGTACAATCAGGATACCGGACATGAAAGATCAGGTGTACATAGAGTTTGGATAGAGATTGAGCCATAGGATCAGATTTAAAAGTTAGGTTCTATTATTCGGGATAAAATTAAGGAAAACATGTTTTATACAGCAAATTTCTTCGATGATTTTTAAATGTATAGATCCATTTAACTGGTAACTCCCGGAAAAATTATGGATTATTCCCTAAAAGGAAAAAAGATAATAGCCCAGGGTAAAGTAGAGCGTAGCGAAACGCCACCCTGGGTAGAGGCGCGCAAGTGCTATCCGGCCTGAAAGGCCAGCACAGGAACTCAGTATAAATAAGTAGGACTGGCCTTTCAGGCCGGATAGGGAGTGAGTATTCTATAACCCAGGGTGTCGCTCACTTCGTTCGCTCTGCCCTGGGC
>JAJPZL010000417.1 GCA_021204375.1 Bacteroides sp. | reverse complement strand
CTGTAATTATTCTGCTGGTGGTAGCGGGCGTGATCCTGGGCACCAGTTTTTATACCATTCAGACCGGAGAGAGGGGAGTGGTCCTAAGGCTAGGCAGACTGGCAGATGTAGTGGACGAAGGTCTTCATTTTAAAGTACCTTTTATGGATCATGTGGAGGTACTCTCTGTTCGTGACCAGAACCTTACCATCAAAACAGAAGTCTCTTCCAGTGACATACAGACCATTGCGGTGGAAGTAGGACTTGTTTATTCCCTGGACCCGGAAAAAGTGGGGATTGTATATCAGACCTATGCCAAGAATATTGAGCAGACCCTGATCCGTCCTACGCTTTCCGAAAAGATCAATGCCATTATTGCGGAGTACCCTATTGAAGCATTTGTGGAAAAGAGGGCGGAGATCTCTAACCGCATCCGTACCACCTTTGCTACCCAGGTAGAAGGGAATGGGGTGTTGGTAAAGACCCTGCTGATCACCAACCACGACTTCAGTGATGAATTTAATAAAGCCATTGAGGATAAAAAGATTGCGGAACAGGGAGCCCTGACGGCTAAGTTTACCCTGGAACGGATGAAGCTGGAAGCAGAAGCACAGATGATCAAGCAGGCTTCCCTCTCACCCATGGTATTGCAGGAAATGGCGATCAATAAATGGGATGGAAAACTTCCGCAGTATTTCAGCGGAAGCCAGTTGCCTTTTATTACATTGAAATAACATTTTAAACTCTATTCCGGGGTTTTTCCTCAGGAATAGAGTATATGTTTTTACCTGTAAAAAGAATAACTTTGAAATAGCAGTATCCTCTGCTATTTTTTTATTTTTGCCGGTAAACTAAATTTCTGCAGAGTATGTATAGAGAATACCAAAATATATCCCTGTTACCTTACCATACATTTGGGATGGATGTAGAGGCGGCCCGTATGATCGAGTATGATCGTGTGGCCGATCTGAAAGAGATCATTCGCCGGGAAAACCTGTCGCAGATGCGTTATCTCCATATAGGTGGAGGAAGCAACCTGCTTTTTACGGCTCCTTATGACGGATTGATCCTTCACTCCCTGATCAGAGAGATACGGACAGAGCGTGAAGATGAAAAAGAGGTGGTTTTACGGGTCGGTGCCGGAATGGTATGGGATGATCTGGTTGCCTATTGTGTAGAAAAAGGGTATTACGGGGCTGAGAATCTCTCCCTGATCCCCGGGGAAGTGGGGGCAAGTGCCGTACAAAATATCGGAGCCTATGGTGCGGAGGCTAAAGATATTATTCTGGAAGTCCAGGCAATAGATACCACTACAGGCCATGTGCGGATATTCCCTAAGGAGGAGTGCGAATATGCCTATCGGAAAAGTATCTTTAAGACAGCTCCTTACCACAACCGTTATATCATTACCCATGTGGTTTACCGGCTGGGTAAGCAACCTGTTTTCCAGCTTGATTACGGAAATGTGCGCCAGCAGCTGGCCGCTTATCCGGAGATCAACATTGAAAATGTACGGAAGGCAGTTATTGAGATAAGGAAAAAGAAGCTGCCTGATCCTGCCATAGAGGGAAATGCAGGTAGCTTTTTTATGAATCCGGTTGTTAAAAAGGAAGTATACGAGCGGATAGCTGAACAATATCCCGCTGCTCCCTATTATAATGTAGACGAGGAGCATGTCAAAATTCCGGCAGGCTGGATGATAGAGCAGTGTGGCTGGAAAGGGAGATCGCTCGGGAGAGCTGCCGTGCATGATAAACAGGCGCTGGTACTGGTCAATAAGGGAGAGACTACTTCTGCGGAAGTGATTGCCCTGGCCGAAGCAGTGAGAGAGGCAGTGAGGGAGCGGTTTGGTATTGACATCCGTCCGGAGGTTATTTATGTGTAAGATGAAAATTACGATACTGGGAAGTGGCACCTCTACCGGCGTTCCTGAGATTGGTTGCCGGTGTGAGGTTTGTACCTCGGACGACCGGCGGGACCGGAGACTCCGCACTTCTATATTGGTAGAGACAGAAGCGGGGCGTATCCTGATAGATGCAGGGCCCGATTTCCGTCAACAGATCGAACCGCTTCCTTTCCGGAAGATAGATGGCGTACTGATCACTCACGAACATTATGATCATGTGGGAGGGATTGACGACCTGCGTCCTTTCTGCCGCTTTGGAGAGATCCCCGTGTTTGCAGAAAAGGAGATGGCCGATAAACTTCGTACCCGGTTACCCTACTGCTTTGGAGTGAATAAGTATCCCGGTGTACCCAATATTGTGTTACAGGAGATAGAGCCGGGAAAGAGTTTTAAAGCGGGCGGGATGGAGATAGTACCCATCCGGGTGATGCACGGGAAGTTACCCATTCTGGGATTCCGGATCGGAAGAATGGCTTTCCTTACAGATGTTCTGACTATTTCTGAAGAGGCCTACAAGGATCTACAGGGGTTAGATGTGTTGATTATCAATGCTCTTCGTATTAAAGCTCACCCCACTCATCAATCCCTGGAGGAGGCTTTGGCAAAAGCAGAACGGATCGGAGCCCGCCGTACCTGGTTTATTCACATGAGCCATCATATCGGGCTACACCGGGAGGTGGAGAAGATACTTCCGGAGGATATCCGGCTGGCTCATGATGGTGAAGTAATTTGCGTATAAGAAAGTGTTTTTACATAATCTGGTAAGATAAATTCAAAAAAAGAGTATTTTTGTCATTGACATGGCATGTAGGGAGGTATACTTAAGGCGTAGAACGTAATTTGGAATGAATAACAAAGCAGTTTTCAGGGTAGCAATCGGATTGGCCGTCATCTTTTTTACAGGGGTGGGGGTATATTTCTACCTGGGACTCACTTCGGCCGAAAAGAAACAGGATATCAACCTCTATGAATGGGTACCCTCTGCCAGCATGGCTGTTCTGGAGACCTCCGACCTGAACGGGATGATTAATGATTTTACCGAACTGGCCCCTTTCCGGAATTATCCTTTGCAGAGAGTTTCCCGTCTTTTGGCCTATATCCGGCAGCATTTTGATAAACTCCTTGCTTTTACTCCTCACGGACTAAGCAATCAGATGAATAAAATAGTGATCAGTTTTCATGCGCCCGACTATGCAGAGGATCAGGTTCTTTATATTCCGCTGGGACTGGGGGATACGGATATAGTGGCGAAGTTCGTACAACGGATGAGCGCTAATGGATTTCCCCCCAGGGAGGTGGTTTACAGGAATGAGACCATTCGCATCTATCCACTCAGGGATAATAGCTTTATGGCCTGCTATTTTTCTCCCGATTTTGTGGCGGTAAGTTTCCGTAAAAAGCTGATCGAAGAGGTGATTGACGCACGCCTGGATCATACTTCACTTTTTTCCGATAAGAACTTTGCGGCTGCCCGTACGGAGGCAAGGAATCATAGCCAGTCTCTTTTTTATGTGCGGATGGATAGCATCGCTCTGGGCTGGCAAAAAGAGAAAGAGATTCTGCAGAAGGACCTGGGAGAGTGGGCTGAATATATTTTCCGGATGAGGGATCATAAGATCTATCTTTCAGGGATGCTTTTCGATCCTGATTCTCTCAATACATTCGGGAATATGATCAAAAAGCAGGAGAGCATCCGGCAATATCCCGATTACCGGTTTCCGCTGGGTACGTACTACTTTTCCCGGCAATCGGTCACCCATTTAGCGGCTACGCTGGATTTTATGGAGTATCCGGGTAGGCAGGAGGTAACGGAGGCCACGCTCCTGATGGAAGATGTACTGACGGAATATTTGCAAAACTATACTTCCCGTCAACTCTCTACGCTGTTATTTGCCCGGGAAGACTCTTTAAAAGGAGATGGATGGGTCCTTACGGTTCCTGTGGAGAATTCTCTTCCGGCACGTTCTCAGCTCAGGGAGCAAATATACAGCAGGGCACTGCGCCAGGCAGGACGTAGGTTGCCTTTGCGTAAGGTATTTCCGGTAGGTCAGTCTGAGCTTGTCTTCTATCCGGTTCCCTTTAACCGGGTGATCCCTGCTCTCTCTGCCGTGATGCCTGCGGCTGAATTTTACTGGCTGACCCTGTACGACGGAGAATTGGTGATCGGAAGCGATCCGGACCATCTGAAGGAGTATATCCAGGCACTGTATGTGGGAAATACTCTGGAACATGCGGCCATACGGGAGGATTATAACCAGGATATTTCTGATTCCTATACCTATCTTATACTGACTGATCTGGAAGATAGTATAGCAGAGGATGCTTCTTACCAGGTACTTACCACACCTTCTTTCTTCTTCCGCCACCGGGAGTTCTTCCGTCATTTTATTCTCTCCTCACAGTTCTATTACCATGAGGGTGATGTTTACTCCAACTTCGTACTGACCTATAAAGAGTAACCCGTCCCTATTTTTTTCGTTTGTAACAATCTGTTGCCTGGCAAAGGCCGCAACTGTAAGAGTACTTTTTCACCTCTTTGCCAACTCCTATAATACCGCTGACTGATTTGATCGGGATCATTAAGGAGGAGTTGGTTAGTTCTATATCACAGGGAGGTTGTCGCGGAAAGAGGGAAAAGAGTGGGTGCTGCTCTGCCAGGGGCCATCCGCAATAGCCCGGGCTAAAGCGGTTGGTGTGTTTCCACCCGTCGGAAACGATCTCTCTGGCCAGCTGTTCTTCTACCCGGTCGGCTGTTTTTTCTGCAATAATACTACCCAGAGCGTCCAGCATATAGATAGCTAACGGGTCTCCTTGCTGTTTTTCTCTTTTTTGTAACTCTTCAAATTCCCGGCCGGCGGTAGCTACAAAGAGTACAAAAGCCTCTGAGCCTTTTAAATGTCTGTTAATAATTTTACCTGTATGGAAAGGGAGAGCGTCAAGGATCAGTACTTCTCCCTCTGTTCTTCCTGTTGTTCTGTAATAACCGAACCGGGGCTGGATACAGGGAGAGACCCGGCGGATAAGCCGTCGGGATTCTTCCCGTATCTCTTCTTCCGGAAGCGAGGATCTATATCCCATCTCCCGGAAAAGATCCTCTTCGGAAATATTCAGTTCTTTACCTGTAATATTAAAAGTTTGCATTATACTCTTCCAGTGCTTCGTAGAAAGCGTCTATATTGGCGAAGGGACTTCCCGGAGGGGTATCACATCCGCTTGAGAGTACAAAGTTAGGATACTCTTTCATGGCCTCCAACAGGGCAAGCGTCTCTTCTCTCATTTTTTCCGGACCGGCCATTTTAAAGATACCTACAGGGTCGAGATTACCTATAGCGAGTGCCCCGTCGGGAACTTCCCGGATGGCTTCACGCATATCTATTTTATTCCCGAAGTGATAACCGACAGCTCCTGTGTAGACCATAGCCGGCGTACAATGTCCGGTATTTCCGCAATTGTGCAGGATAACAGAGAAATGGTCATCCTGGATAGCGTCTACTATTTGTTTTACAAAGAGGGAAGAGTAGTGCTGGCAATCTTCATTGGATAGGAGTCCTGCCGCAGGTTCGGCTATTACAATGCCATCTACTCCTGTCTCTTTCAACGCTTTTGCATAAGATATCAGAAAATCGGTACACTTTTGCAGTAGCGTATTTGCTGCATCGGGATTAATATAGATCAGCATCATGATCTCCGACATATCGTATAATCTCCCGGCCAGTGAGTAAGGGCCGATACACCCGGCCAGTATCGGCTTATCCTGGATGTTGGCTGCTGTCAGCCGGTTGGCTTTCAGGTACTCAGGTACTCTTCCCTGATCAATACCCGGTACCTGAAGTGCTTCAATGGCTGCCTCGTCACTCAGCAGGCGTTCCTCTACAGTGGGTACTTCGTGTTCAGGAAATACAATAGCAGCCCCGAACGCTTCGGCCTCTACGGTGAGATCCATAATCACGGTAGAGGCGGCTGCCGGATATTTATCGTCCAGTGCCTGAATGGCCTGGTAGTGTACTTGGCCGTCTGTTACAGCGTCCCGTACCGTTTTACCGATCATTTCAATACCCGGATGAGTCATGACGGGAATAGCGACTCTTTTTTTCTCTGTTATAATTTGCTGAATCCATTCAGCCATGTTTCTTTTACCCATTTATTCAGATTTAGTTTGTTTATAGGATTGGTTGATTCTTCTTCCTGCTTTTTCTTTGATGGTCTGGCTGACCTGCGGACCGTTATTCTCCCACAGGCTGGGGCCGTTGGAGTTTTTACCATACTTGGTAGTTTCCGTCCAGTTATCCTTTACCGTAACATAGGAGGTGCCTTCATCGCCGTAGATATAGAACCAGTAGTCCGGATCGAAGGCATAGGGAGGAGAACAGACACTCTCTACCCGGTTCTCCGTGACTACGGTCCCGGGTTGTGCTCCCATCAGGTAGAGGCCTCCTACGGCATACATGTGGCGGGCAAACCGATGTACATAATTGGCGTGTATACGGTTGTAACCGGTGGCATGCCTCGATTTGGTCCATCCCCAGCCTACACTGATCCCGGAGTAGGGGACATTGTAGATTTCGTTATGCTCGATATTCACTCCGCTTACATATCCTGCCAGGATGGCACAGCATCCCCAGTCCTCATTCCCGATATCGGTAAGGAGGTTGTCGGCCAGGTATTGGTCTTTACATACTTCCCGGTTGTCTGCGGGATTGTAGGGAAAATGGGTTTCGTGGGCCGGAAGCGAAAAACTTCCGATCATAATACCAGTACCGGCAATGTCCCGGAAGGTAGAACCGGTAACGCTTCCTCCTTGACAACCGGTGATGTAATTCAGTCCGGTAGAGCCCAGGTGTTCGAAATAACAGCCGGTAAAGTTTACCGCTGCTCCGTTACTTACGGTGACAGCTGCTCCGGGCCGGCCGATCCAATCCTGGTTATCCAGGGGATTATTGGCGTCAGGGCGTTCCATTAGCGGGTTTATCTGGTATCCGTCCGTCAGATACATACCCGCCTGTAGAGGTACATGGCCTTTCAGGCTGGGACGCATCCAGGTAGCATGCCGGAAATGAATATTTTCAAAAGTGATATGTTCTACGGGCCGGTCGGGTGTGCCTTCTACCTGTACCAGAGTCTCAATAGCCGGTACTATTATCCGGGCTGTTCTCATATCTTCTCCCGGGCGGGGAATGTAATGGAGTTTTTGTGCATCTATATCATGATACCACTCTCCCGGCCGGTCCAGCAATCCGGGGGCCCCGGTCAGGTAAAAAGGAGATGCTCTTCCTTCATCCAATACGGGATGGGGCCAGGGGTGTTCAAACTGGATACGACTTTCAGGATCATGGAAGCGCACAGCAGCTCTGTCTCCCGCTATTTCAATGGAGCGTATCCGTAAGTTGGCAATGCACCACATCTGATGAATGACCAGTTCGGTATATGGTGCACCCATAACCTGTTTTACAGCGTTGGCGGGTACCCAGAGGATGCGGTTTACCGGGTCGCTGTCTAAGATCCGGTGCATCTGGTTAAAATCCTCCACATCTCTGCACCGGACGGCTTTTTCCCCGTTTACCCATACTTGTCTGAACTCCAGGGGACGTCCGTTAAACACCGGTACATCTGCTACCCAGATGTTGCCTTTTCCTTTTTTCCAGTTCTTTATTTCTGTTCCGCCACTAATGACGACCTCTTTTCCGGCCACGCCTGTAATCAGGGTGGGAGAGTGAGGAGTTCCACTATCTTCGGGACGGATAAAGAGGGATTCGTACTGGGAGTAGGTTCCCTCCTGCAGGATAATACGAACAGACCGGTCCGGGTCGTACTCTCCTAACCGGCGCATCTCCCTGGCCTGCCGCAGGGCAGCATTCAGCGTCTGCTTGGGCGCTTCCGGGGTTATTCCCGGATTCCGGTCGTTTCCGGAGGGGGATACATACACCTCGTTGGCTCTTGTAAAACAGGTGGTCATTATACAGAGTAGAGACCATAGATATCTTATTCGCATGGGGTATAGATTAGTGTCCGTTAAAGAAAATGTAGAGCCCGACCATAACCAGTACAAGAGCGACCCAGAGTATTACCACGAGGGTTGCCGGGGCGGGTATTTGGCCATAATTGAGTATATTCTGGCTTTGGGGACGCTTACCGATAGTGCTGACCGCCCACATAAAGGCGGAGAGGGCTACGAAAATGAGGAATGATAGCATCATAAAGTGAGGCCAGAAATCGTACGTTTCGGCGGGTAGTACCCATAGGTAGAGAATGCCGATACTCAGACTGAAAACTGTTCCCCAGGTAAGTACCATATTGGCGGCCCGGGTGGTCGTCTTTTTCCAGAATACTCCGAAAAGGAAGACGGCCGCCATCGGAGGAGCGATGAAGCCGAGTACCGACTGGAATACGTTGAAGAGATTCAGTCCGCGGATATTGTCGATAGTCAGCGTGATCAGGATCGATAGAAGGGCTCCCGAAAGAGTGACTATATGTCCCATTTTGATGATCTCTTTCTGGCTGGCATCGGGATTGAATTTTTTTACATAGATATCCATGGTGAATACGGTTCCTAAAGCATTCAGGGCAGAAGCTATGGTACTTACTAAGGCAGCTGTCAGTACAGCCAGTACCAAGCCTACCATTCCGGCAGGAAATAGGTTGGTAACCATGGTCATATAGGCTTCGTCCGGGTTCTTCAGTGTCGGATAAAGAGCTAAGCAGATCACTCCCGGAAGGATGTATAAAGGCACGTCCAGTATTTTAAGCCATCCGGTGAAATTAGCTCCCAGCTGCCCTTGTTCCAGGTTCTTGGCTGCCAGTACCGGTTGTACCATCGACTGGTCCGTACACCAGAACCAGACTCCCATTACCGGATATCCCAGCAGAATAGGTAGCCACGGGAAGTCCGGGTCGTCGTTGGGGCGGAACAGGTTCCAGTAATCAGCCGGTACCGCAGCTGTGATCCCTTCCACTCCGCCGGCCTTATAAAAACCAACTACCGTCAGGGTCATGGATACTATAATAAGAAGGATCATCTGGAATACATTAGTATAGGCTACTGCCTTCAGGCCTCCTGCCATGGTAAAGAATACCGAGATAAAGAGGAGGAGGAGCGCCGATTGCCACATCGGAATATCAAATATCTGTTTGATCAGGATCCCTCCGGCAAAAAGGGTGAGAGCGAGCCAGGAAATCAGGATGGTAACAATGGTATACCAGGCAAGAATGTTCCGGGTAGAGGGACCAAACCGTTTTCTCATAAATTCGGGAAGGGTTATTATATTGGCTCCCAGGTACCGGGGTGCAAAGACAAAGGCCAGCAACAGGATAAAAACAAACGCATACCAGGCAAAATTACCGGATACGATCCCGGTTGTAAATCCGGCACTGGCAGAGGCTATCAGCATAGAGGGGCCTACATTGGTACCCCACATGGAAAACCCGATATGGGGCCATTTCAAACTGTTCTCAGCCAGAAAGAGGCTACTTCCTTTCTTACGGTTTAAACTGGCCCATATACCGATGGCAAAGAGTATAATAAAATAAGTAGCTAATATACCCCAGTCGAGTGAGGCTAAATTGTGTGTATTCATGGTTTGTTCTCAGGTTAGATGGTATAATGGGTTAACAAAGCCCCATAAGCTCTTTGGCTTTGGATACGGCACTGTTCGCGTTGCTGCTGTAACCGTCGGCACCGATCTCCAGGGCAAAGTTCTCATCTACCGGTGCACCTCCTACCATCACCTTTACTTTATCGCGTATGCCTGCCTCTTCCAGGGCATCAATGACTGTTTTCATATAGGTCATGGTGGTGGTAAGCAGGGCGCTGATGCAAAGAATATCGGCATTGTGCTCCCGGATCGCTTCGATGAATTTTTTCGAAGGAACATCTATCCCGATGTTGATCACTTCGAAACCGCACCCTTCCAGCATGGAGGCAACCAGGTTCTTACCAATGTCGTGTAGGTCTCCTTTTACCGTACCGATCACCACTTTACCTAAGGTAGAGGCTGCTTCGCCCTGCAACAAAGGACGCAACAGTTCCAGGGCTCCTTTCATGGCTCTGCCCGACATCAAAAGCTGGGGAACGAACGCTTTTCCATCCTGGTAACGTTGCCCGATCTCTTCCATGGCTTTGATCATATAGTCGTTAATAAGGCTCTGGGGAGCTACTCCCTCGGCAATTGCCTGCGTGGTGATCTCTACCGCAGGCTCCAGTTTGCCTGCAACTATTGCTTCATATAAATTGTTGAACTCTGTCATAATCAATTTATTATTATTTGTTATTACTATATTTGTTCAGCGGTATTTCTCAATAATTTCCAGGGCCCGGTCTATTTCCTGCTCGTTCTTGAAATCCATTTCAATGTTGACTCCGTTGGCTCCGACATGATCCAAAAGAGGTTCCAGTTCGTCTATTGTTACCCAGCAGGGGATGATCGATTTTCCTCCCTCCAGGATTTTACGGTGAAGGTCGTACCATTTGGGATCTCCTCCCTGGGGTTCGCCAACTCCGGGTGTCCATTGGATGGCATCCAGCTCTTCGATCTCCAGCAGAGCATCTAAATGCCGGATAGCACCTACTCCGTCCAGGTGGTAGATGGTATAAACTATCTTTTGGCAT
>JAJPZL010000444.1 GCA_021204375.1 Bacteroides sp. | reverse complement strand
CTTATATAGGTTTTTGTCGAATTTAAGTCAACTTAAACCACGACAAGTCAATGTTGCAGGTGTGTGACGGGTGCTACCACCACAAAAAGAGGTATTCCACTTAAGATATTGTAAATCAGAAGCATGTGACACCGTGCTACCAAAATATGATTTTTTAATATTATAATCTAAAATAGATTTCCCGGGGAGCCATTCCGTGCCCAAGAAAGCTCCCCGGGATAGTAAGATTTTTACTCATCCACTACGCAGCGTATCACATAGGCTAAATAGCGATAATTATTCTGAAAGCTTACAGCTGCCTGGTTATTATAACTGGTAGTATTTGTCCAGACCAGATTCAGGTACTAGCTTGTAAAAGCGCCCGCTGAGCTTACAGTCCAGTAGTTTCCAGAAGTTCCGGGATCGCCAAGAGTACCGGTTAGACTGCGAACTCCGGCAAACGGGAAAAAGAGGGAGGCATTATTAAACTGGTTGTAGAAAACCACTCCGGCATACCCGACATACGTTGTGGTACTCTCTACTGCATTACGGGGCGTACTGGTTGAATTCTCGTTGCGGATCGCCCGGCGGTCAAAAAAGCCGTCGGCATAATATCCCCCGTACTCCGAAGAAATAGCTATTGCGTTGTTGGAAGGAGGAGCGATAAAGAGCGATTGACGCAACTCCGAATCGGCGGGATCCACAGAAGTGGCAACGCTTGTCAGGGTCGTGTGATCCATGGGCCGCCGGTAACCGGGGGGACAAGTCTCATGTGTATCTTCTAAACCGGGCCATGTGCCAGACGCATAGCTAAGAGCAGAAAAGCTGCTTATCTGCGTGTTGGTCGGGATACTGGGATGCCAGGCACGTCGTATACCGCTGGCTGTAGTAATAGCCCATTGGAAAAACGCGCCTGCCTGTGTGGGGTAGAGGGTAAAGGCTCCCCCCCCCTGTACATCTACCTGTTTGTGGCTTCCGATAGAAGTGCCGGCACTGGTCATATAACCGGGATTATCCATATAGTCCTGAACTGTCAGGTTAAATACAGATATTTTCACAGCGTGCGGCCGGTTGGGAGTGCCGAAGCCTGTTCCGTCCGCCTGCGGATCTTCAGGGCGCATCAGGTAATCGGGTTGTTCACCCTGTCGGACAAAAATGCGCCAATAGATGGTGGTGTGTTCATGGGTAACGGATACCAATATAACCCCGTATCTCGGAGAATCGCTTGCGGATATGGTGCTTCGCAATCCGATGCGGAAATAGATCTCGTCACTACTATCTTCTACTGTTCCGACTACTGATATATCATCGCCGGAAAGCTGGTGGTCGACATCGTACAGCATCATGTCCTGCGGGTTTTCGGTCGATTCATCCCAGGCAACCCCCGGATCGGCGGACTTCTCCGTATCAAGCGTGATCCACTCTTCTCCTTCGATAACGGTCGCTATCCAGTCTCCTTTAATAACATCGGTGTAAGGTATGCGGATAAGCCGCTCTCCGGATTGATCGGCTCTCCAGAATGCTCCCACATAGCCATTGTCCGGGACTGTGTGGTAGATTTTATGTATATTTTCACCTGGTTGCCTGACGTATACTCTACACCTTCCCCCACTACCGCCACGGGCTGTATAGAAAACCGCATCACGGGTCCCGGTTCCGGTGTCCGTCAGATACCGGTCAGCAACGATACAAAGCCATTGTCCTTGTGTGAAACTCTTGTCACCCGTAAACGGGCTGTAGTCAGGACCCATCAATTTAAACCACTCTCCGGTACCCGGCTCTATTTTGCAGTTTACATAATCGGTATAGGGTAACCGGGCGAAACCGCCGAAATCGAAACCCGAATACCGGATAAAGTCTACGGTTTTTTGTAAGGTTGCCTACCTGCACGGTTACGGTAGCGGTAGAAGTTGATTCAGGCATTTCGACATCCACCGTTGTGGAACCTCCCGGTGCAATAGTGGTTTCGGAAAGGGACAAGCTACCCGACGTGACAGTGATGACTCCCGGTGAAACGTTCATGGCTGTCGTAGCATCGGTAGTTACCACAAATGCCTCATTGAGGGTGGTCTGATCGCCGTATATCAATACAGTAGAATGGGATACCCCCAGGTAATAGAGACCGTTACTAACAATTTCGTGGGACATGGCATCGGTAACCTCAATGTCATAAGTGATAGGGGTATTGGAGGAGGCACCGTCAATCGCTTCCTGCATGGTAGCATATCCGCTTGCTGCACCGGTTATGGTAAATTTGTAATCTTTGTTGCGTTCTATATCCAGTGCGTTGCCCTGGTAACGGAAAGCCAGTTTATAGTAATATTCTGTTCCGTTGTAAGTTCCTTTTATAATGAGGGCAGTACCGAGGCCGGCGTCTGCTTCATACAGGTACAGGGGGGGGTGGCAGAGGTGGTATTACCCACCGCCGTAGCCATTCCGCTCACTCCATCGCCGGAAGAGGCGGTCAGGTAATGGGTAGTATTGGAGGTATTATCCTGTATCGTTGTGCCGTTACGGTACAAACTTCCGTTAAGGGGAGCCGTTGCTACTCCTGCACCATGCAGGGTAAATCCGACCAGTCCGGCGTCTACCGTTACGCTTGCTTTGGTTACCGAACGGGTAAGCAGCAATTCACTGCCCGAAGTCCCTAACTGCGTGTTTTCATTTATCTCCGTTACTACTGTTATACCCGACACGGGAAGTTTCGTTTGCAGTGAGGTGAACGGTGCCACGGATTGCGGGTTATCCAGTGCTACTGTCAGTAGCACCTCTTCCACATCCGCCAGGGTTTTGCTTGCCATGACGGTGGTAATATTGTCCGCTGTGAACGCAGCTTCGTTCGTACCATCATAGAATTTATCTTCCGGAGCATTTGCAATCAGCAGGATAGTACTTGGGTGGTCGGTTTTGATAAGTGTTACTGTCGTTTCACTCCCGGAAATCTCCGACTGTGCAGCCTCGGTAAAGGTAGCCGTGTCACCCGTACCATCGAATACGAGCACCATCGGGGCATCCACTCCCTCCTCATCAGCCGAATCACGGGTCACGGGTATGGAATAATCTGCTGCGTTGGTGTAAAGCGTCAGCCGCACCATGCCTTCGGGCACATCCGCCCACCCACCGTTTGGTACGATAGACTCCTCCGTACATGTGGTGAGAGACACCACGCAGGCGACCGTCAATAGCTGTATAATTCTTTTCCGTATCATATATTTTTCTGTTTTTTCCGTCTCTTTGTTCATCGGTTATGCAACGGATCGGATAAATAGTAGTGTGACCCTTGTTTTACCGGGTATCCGGTGCTCTTCCCATTAAGGTATATTTACTGTTACCGTGATCGTGCGTTTAAGTTCTCCGGCATCCAGTATAAGGCCATGCTGCCCGCTGACTCCTGCCGTTACTTCCGGCTTACTGAGGTCGGTTATTATATCGAACCAACCCTCACCTGTTGAATTGTCAAAATAAAAATTGCCGAGACTGTTTCCTGTCAGGTCATAGAAAACATCGTCCGTGTTTTTTCCTTCTACTGTCATTGTATGAATCGACACCTCTGGCTGATCTGTCCAGAACCAGATCCGGACGGCCTCATCCGGTTGATCTATTTCTGCCTTAACGGCCGAAACCTTTAGTTCCCGGTTGCCTGTCATATCGTCTACATCGCCATCGTCCCAGTCGTTGACGGATAGATGCATGCATAGTTCCTCCTTTTCTTCCGTTTCTACTACTGTTGCTGTTACGGTGAGGTAAGTATTCCGGGGCAGGGTATAATCGGGGAGGGTGAGGTCATAGCCGATCCTGCCTGAGACGGTTTTATCCGTGCCGCTTTCGCTAAGTCCAATCCGTATTTCTACCGCATTGGATTCGTTATTTTTATCGGTAAACCAGGATTCGGGAAGAAGGATACGGGGAAAAGTGATGGTGTAACTGTTGTCGGAATTGTCTTGTTCAATCTGCCCCGGATAGTTGGGATAACCGGAACTTTCCCATTTGGCTTCGTAGGCACGGGACGTATGCGCAACTCCACTGTTATCCGTTTCAGGAAACAGGTATTGCTCCCCGGGAATATTATCCACGTGTAGCAGGTAAGCTGCAGGACTACTTGATCCGGCGGCATTTTCCCACATCCGGACCTGGGCATAGGTGAGGGTAAGTGTCAGGTCGAGCCTTACAGCGAGTCGTTTTATCTCCACGGACCAGTATCCCGTGATGGGTGTTCCGTCTACGTTCAATGAATTATCCCCCAGCACCCTGACGTTCTCATACCTGGCAAACATGGGGATCTCTCCGTCCCATAAGAGAGCCGACTGGCTGACTGTAAGTTCTTGTAGGTCAGACAGTGCCGCTACTTTACTGTCATCGTTCAGGATAGCCTCCAGATCGGGATCTATGTAATCGTTGGCAATAAACAGGATGATAAAATCTCCTGTAATGATCTCTGCCTGTGCTGTCAATTCAATATCGAGATTTGCTGCAGCAGAACTGTTTGAACCGTCGGAGGTGGGTGTAACCAGGCGGTTGAACGCTAACCTCCCGGATTGTGTGGTGTAGCCCATTATGCGCAGTGTAGATACCTGGTAATCAAGGTATGCTTTTGCATCATCGGCAAGGGTTATGCGGGATGCAGAGGCCAGTGAAATTTGTACAGGTGTGCCTTCTGCTGTATCGTCCGCTGCGGTTATGATCTACTCTTTGGTACAGGAAGAGAGGAGGTAAACCAGGGCACAAAGGCTGAATATGATTCGTACTGTTTCTTTCATTGTTTCCCTTATTATTATTCTAAAGTTCCGTTTCATTGCCGCTGTATCCCCATCCGTTCACGGATATAGTAACGTCGAGCAGGGAGCTACCAAATCTGATCTGGATATCGTACTCGAAAATATTTTCGAAGTCTGCAAGGAGTCCCGCTCCTGTATATGCGTTTTGGATCATGGCGATCAGATTGTCCGAATATAAGATTTCTCCTGTCAGGATATTGGAAAAACTGAACTGTAGAGAGCGGTCGCCTGTAAGCCGCAACACATTCATCGAAGCTGAGAGCTGACCGTTAGTAAAAGTAGTAGTGCGAAGATAGGTGAACTCGTCCATGCCCTCTACAATGGTGTTGTCGTAGGTATAGTGCGAGTTGTTGTCTGTTATGCTAAAGCTGTAATGGTTACTGTCGGGAGTGAGGCCCTCAACGGTGAAATTAAGCCGGTAGGTATCTGGTTTTATAGTAATGGTAAACTGGTTCTCTTCGTTGGGAACGACCCGGACATCCTGAAGCATGCCGTGATGGAGGTCGGGCAGGTCGTAGGTTACAATGCCGTCGGAGGGATAATTGAAAGAGACGATCATCTGGTCGGCCGGATCGTCAAAGCCGTAAGTGGCCAGGGCGTTGTTATAAGTATCTCCCTGATTGGTCCATACCACAAATTGGTAAGTTCCGGGATCAAGGTCGATATCCGCCTGGTAAGGTTGTCCGTATGTATAAGCACCGCCGCTCCATAACTTATAATAACGGTACTCATCGTCGAAAACATAGATGTATACGTTCTCAATGGTTTGTGTGCCCCGGGTGCAGCTCAGGGCTTCATCGTCATGGGTTACAACCACAAGCCTTACGGCGTGTACTTCCTCAACCGGACAATCGTCCAGGTTCTCCTTGATGCAGGATTGCAGGACCGTTGGAACGGCCAGTGTAAGTATCAGCAGGGAGATGAGGTAAAGTTTACTCATGGTCTTATAGAGTTTTGCCGGTCAGCCCGGCAGGATCATTGATTCTTTTATATGGGTAGGTAAAATCCCTGCCCGGCGGGCAGGGGTTTTATAGATATCAGGAGAGTTCCACTTCGTTCTCGGCATAATCCCAACCCAGTATCTCGATCAATATGTCGAGCATGGAGTCTTCGGGATCTACTTTTTGACCGGGCTCTTTGGGATCCGGGTTCTTTCCTCCCCCATCGTTCGGATCGATGGGTTTATCGGGACCATGATTGCCCGGTGTACCGTCGCCATCGCCACCCGGATAGCCGGGGAAATAACCGTTCTTATCTGTCAGGTCGGTAACTTTCACATGGATGAGCTGGTTACGGTCTACACTGTAGGTATTTTTACCGGCACTACTGTTTTGGTTGAGCCCGTTCAGGAATACCTGGAAGTGAACATAGCTTTCGGGATAGGTATAATAGGTAAGAGCTGTGGAAGAGGTTCCGAGCTCCTGCGCTATTTCAATGGCATCGGCTTCTGTATTGGTAACATAGGAGATACCGTTGTAGTTCACCACATAGAGGTCGTCATCGTCGGTATAGGTATATCCGGCAATATCTTCCCAATCTACACTTTGGGTAGTGGTGTTCCATTTTGCAAAATGGGTCATTTTAACTTTGGTAGCGATCATTACGTATGTGGTGTTCTCGTTCAGGGTGCTACCCGAAGCCGGAATATTCTCGCCAATGTAGAACTTATCGATCGCATTGAGCTGGTCCGGGTTCGCAATGGTATAGTCTACATTGACCTCTACTTCTTTATTCGCTTTCTCCACACTGGTGGCATAGGGGCTGAAGGCGGAAGTGTCGAACGGGCTGAGTGTCTGGTTGCGGCCTACCACATAGCTCTTGATGGCTTCCTGATATACATTGAACTCTGTGATCGTATAAGTTAATGTATTATAAGTGACATCGCCGGCATCTTTCCATTCAGTCTGGTAGGTTTCATCTACAGAAGTTGCTACAACTTTGGATACTACACGACCGGCCGACAGGGTTACCTCGGTAGTGGTAGTAGGATCGCTGGTATCGTACTCTTTGAGTTGCTCACCTTCTGTGAGAGCTACCATAGTGAATTCACCGTCAACCGACATAGTAGAGATATTCTCGATAGCTGCCATAAGCTGGGACTTGGTGCTGTATAAAGGACCGGATATAAAGTTGGGGTGGTTCACCACCACATAAATATCTGCCTTTGCCGCCAGCGATTTGATCGGATTATCCAATTCATACACATCATCCGTACTGTTGTAAGAAAAGTCGGTATTGAAAGTCAGGAAGGTATTGTTACCTGTGATCCCTGTACCCGTAGCATTGAAAATATAGACACTCAGGTTAGCTACGCTGCTTTCGTCCGTTGTGGCGGCTATATCCGCACAGGAGCTTACACTGCTAATACTTTTAGGAACCGAAAAATAAGCCCTACCCGGGATTCTTCGCCCGTAACGACTTCCTGACCGTCTCCATTTTCTTCGTCCTTCGAGCAGGAGGCAAGCATAAGAGCCGCAAGAGCGGCGACCATCATTGTTCTTAATTTCATCTTTTAAAATTTTAATGTTAAAACTTGATTCATATTCTCTATCATTTTTTCCACTTTCCTTTACCTTATTATATATTCCTGTCCGGATATTATCCTAACGTTCACTCCGGAGTACGGAGAGGTGTTGTATGGCTTTCACTATACCGGTATCATTCAACTGCTGCACAGACAATTCTCTTATTTCCTGTTTTTTTCCTATTATTGTACTACAGATAAGGATCAGAACTTTTTGGTCATAGCATTTGCTGAAAATCAGTTCTTATTTTATTGTCTGACACTTTAAGAGTGTCGGCAGGAATAGACAAAAGACTTTAATAGTCTTTATACTAACCAATTACATACAACAGGCTGTTTATGCAAATAGCCCTTTTCCGGTGTGCCTGAACGGAAGGGTAATAGTAACGGTCCGGAAAGAATGTTTTAGAAGATGTAATCCATTGATTTGTCGGCTGTTAATTTGAAGAGTAAAAAAAGAGGCTCTCAACAGGGTCGTAAACATTGCGATAACATTTTTACTAACATTTTATAGAACAAGGATTTATGTACTCATCATTGTACACAAACACACGTCTGTCCTGTTTGAGTCATGACGACAAAGAGCTGCCACGGGTGAGTTTCACCGAATTCGGAAAAGGGATTACTATTTCCGTGGAAATGTTTTACCACCGGATCCTGTTCCTGGTTTCAGGTAAAGTCAAATATGGGTTGGAAGATAAAAAGCCCGGTCCGGTTCATGGGAGAAATATGCTGTATGTCTCACCCAATATCCGGTTAAGCCTGAGGGCAACGGAACCATGCCAGGTAGTAATTATCTATACTGAACATCTGATCGAGTTATGTGAGTGTTTTGATAAAACGGAAGGCAAACCCTATAACGACGAAATACTACGAACGCCACCGGGCATCATGGAGATACATCCCCGGTTATTGCTTTATCTTACTAATTTCAGAATTTTCTACCAGGATGGAATGCGGTGTAAGTATTATCTGCTCACCAAGATCGAGGAGATGTACTACCTGATCCGGGCCTATTACGAGCGAATGGAGATAAAACGTTTCTTTAGTCTGCTGGGTGATGAAGAGCGGGAATTCTCCAACAAGATTATAACTAACTGGCGGAGATTCCGTTCGGTAAGGCAGTTAGCTGAATTTATGAACTGCTCCGAATCTGCGTTCACCCGCAAATTCAAATCGGTTTTTGGGGAGAATGCCGGTCGCTGGCTGGCCAACAAAAGAAAGGAGGCTATATGGTATGATCTGACCGTTGGACGTGATCCATTGAAGGTGCTTGCTGAAAAATATTTGTTCTCCACGCAGGGGCTTTTCAGCGATTTTTGCAGGAATAATTTCGGTAGATCTCCGGGAGAAATAAGAAAACACAAAGGAAAGATGGTTATTTCGAAAAAATAGACTGGATTTTCGGAGACAAAGAGCGAAGAAATACTCTAATTTTGTCTTCGGATCTTTTTGTCATTTCCCAAAAGTCCGACACTCTTAAAGTGTCGGCAGAAATATCTGTCAGCTTTATTTACGGCAAAGGTATAATTTTTTCTTTTTCGATTGCGTTTTCCTCGTGCTTTCCAATCAAATATGTATATCGATCATCCGGAATATTCCTTGTAGAAGCGGATAAACCATCTGAGCTTTATCGCTGTCTATTACATGGGATTGCAGCAGATCGACAATTCTTTTTCCATAATCTGTTTCAACTTTTGGCCCGCTCCGGGAAATAAGCCGATAAGGTGCCGTCACTTTTTCATTGACACGCTCGATCACACTGCGGTCCAGCGAATCCAGATAGATGGCCGTGGTCTTTTCAGTGGTATGCCCCAGGCTCTGGCTGATCACACTTACCGGCAAATGGTTCCGCTTCAGCAAGGTTGTATAAGTATGCCTTACTACATGGGTAGTGACTTTACGTTCTAGGC
Source organism: Bacteroides sp. (assembly GCA_021204375.1). Taxonomy (GTDB): domain Bacteria; phylum Bacteroidota; class Bacteroidia; order Bacteroidales; family Bacteroidaceae; genus Bacteroides. Next base: position 1,303 of record JAJPZL010000444.1, on the reverse strand, counting down.
CTGCCATTTCAGAGAGTTCCTGCAACCGGCGGTTCTGGGCTCTGAGTGCACTGCTATATTGTGTACGCTCGTTTACACCAGGAAGAGTTATGATAGGAAATAAATAGGGCGAACCGCAGGTCTCATCCCGGAAAGATTCGATAATATACCGCATATCTTCGGTTACTTTGATATCAATAAGCTGCCCGGTCTTTCGCCGGTAATAAGTAAGGACACCGCAGCGTATATTCTCTTCTTTAAGGTAAGAGAGATCGACAAAACAAAGACCCTGAGCATAGAAACAGAAAAAGAAGAGCCGCCACGCTTTGTATAACTGCCGATACCGTTCATGTTCTTTGGTACCCGGCTCTGATCCGGCCAGTTTCCGGGCAAGATCCAGGGCAAAGAACTTTTCAAGTTCCCTTGTGTTCATCGAACGTTTGATCGTTTTGTGCAAACCGGTGAATACTCCGTCTAATGGTTTCGGTTTTTTTCTCTGATCCGTCTATCCTGGATTGCTTTATTATAGATAGCCCGTAGATTACGCATGTAATAGGAAATGGTATTAGAAGCTTTCCCGCGTCCTTTTAGGTCGCTTTCAAACTGCTTGATGATACTATTATTTATATGGGTGAGTTTGAAGTTACGGTTACCCGTGAATTTCAGAAATCCATAAACGCAGGTACGGTAGACATCGGCCGTTCTTGCCTGGTTATTGCGTTCCAGTTCTTTGGCAAGGTTTTCAGTATAACTTAATATGGTACCATTCTCACAGGTCATGGTATATTTTTCTATAACCTCGTCTACGGTATAGTGTCTCTGCTTATCCAGGTCGTCTATAATGGCCTTAATTACAGCCCGGCGGGATGCAAGTTTTTTGGATATATCTTTCAGATAATTTATTCGCTCGTTATCACCCGGAGGTATTACAACGCATTGTTCCCGGCTGTCCCATTCCGAAAGCATTATACTTTTGGCAACTGTGATCGTCCAGGTTCTCCTACGGTGTATAAAGCGTATAAAAACGCTTCCCGCCGACTCTTTCCGTCCCCGGGAAGGACGGAAAACAAAATAAACTGTTGTCATATTGTTTTTTATTTAGTTACTCTTAACCAGGGGCAAAGATAAGCCTACTTCAGCAAGAGAAACCTATAACAACCGGATATTGTTCAGGTGGCAGGAACCTGGGGAATACAATTTATACCTTACTTTGTTTTAAAGTATTTATCACGGATTACTTATCCGAAGAATCACTGTATAATAAGAAGAGGAAAATGTAAGAGGGAAGAATATGTATTTAGTAAAATAGAGATCGGTGAAAGAG
>JAJPZL010000340.1 GCA_021204375.1 Bacteroides sp. | reverse complement strand
CTTGGGCCGTTGTGTATTTCCCCTAACCCCCCCCCCCCCCCGTGCCGATAACGGCGGCGAAGGTGTGATGGCAAACTACAAAGCCACTGCCCTCTACCCCTGGGCTGTCTTTGAAGCCGGAGGCACCACTCATGAAGATGGATCCGTTACCCCCAACAAATATATATTCTCCAAAGAAGAGAGCGACGGTTCAAGACTCAGACGTGCCATCAAACACTTCTACCAGAAAAACTACTATATGAGAATCAAGGACGAAGATTTGAAAACAAATCCGAACCTGGTCAATAACCCTGAATATTAATAATAAACAGTATTAGCTATGAATGTAAAACATATACTTGCAACCTGCTCCTCCCTGTTACTGGTAGCATTGACCGGATGTGGCGACCTAGACAATTACGATGCACCCAACGGTGGAATACACGGACGGATCATTGATGCCCGGACCGGTGAGTTAGTTCAGCAACCGGTCAATACACCCACCGGTCTGTGCGTTCGTCTGGTCCAGCAGAACTGGACCATGGAAGCCGAGCCCCAACTCTTTTATGCCAAAGACGACGGTACATTTACCAATACCAAACTCTTTAATGATGAATACTCCCTGCAACTGGAGCAAACCAATTTCTTTCCCGTTGAAGAGAGAATGATAAAGATAAAAGGACAGACAGACGTAACCATAGAAGTGACTCCCTATTGCTATGCCACTGTCTCTAACCCAAGCCTGAAAAACCGCAGGATCCAGGCAGAAGCCTCCCTGCATCGTAACTGGGACTGGAAAACAGACAACCGAGGTTGTAAAATAACCAAAGTATGTCTCTATACCAACATCTCTTCCCATATCGATAAAGAGAGTGCCAACAACATGGGCGGTGCCTCTACCGATTACTCTTACCTGAGCGATGCCGAACTGTTGGCAGAAGGCAATAAAGTAACCGCCCAATTGCTGCTCGATGGTGCAAAACTTGAACAATACGCACACATCATTAAAGGTAACAACAATAAACTATTTATCCGAGCCGCTGTGGTGACCAGCTGCGACGGCAGGGAGTATTATAACTACAGTGATGTGCAGACACTCGAATTCAAAGAAGATTAAAACATAATAAACAGACATTTACAAACCATTATCCTCTCTCTTTTTTGCATAAGTTGTGCCTGCCTCCCTCTACAGGCAAAAGAAAAAAGTACCTATGCAGAGAAAGTGAATACGATGATCGGTACACAAGGTAAAGGTTGGTTCTCGGGATATACCTATCCCGGGGCTACCTACCCGTTCGGAATGGTCCAGTTCACCCGTTCCTACTTTTCCCCCCATTTAGGATTCGGAATTAACCAGTTAAGCGGAGCCGGATGCGACCACATGGGTAACTTTCCGGTACTTCCCCTGGCCGGCGAGTTGAAAGTATCTCCCGGTGACCTCTTAAGTCTACGGGCTCATGTTTCTGAGGAAAAAGGGATTGCCGGCTATTACCGGGCCACCATCAACAAAGAGATCCAAACCGAGTTAACGGTAACAGAGCGTACGGGAATGGCCCGTTTTACCTATCCCGAAAATGAAGGTAAGAATACAGTCATTATTGCCGGCGGTGTAGCCGCAACCCCCATTGAAATAGCTTCCATCGTGATCACCGGCAAAAACAGCTGCGAAGGCTATGCCGAAGGAGGTAGTTTTTGCGGAATCCCCACTCCCTACAAAGTCTACTTTGTAGCAGAGTTCGATGCCGACTGCATCGAGTCCGGTATCTGGAAAGAGAACAAACTCTACAAAGGCCAGACCTTTTCCGAAGGAGAGAACTCCGGTGTATTCTTCACCTTTGATACACGGGAAAAAGCTGCGGTACACTATAAGATAGGCGTCTCCTATGTATCGGTAGCCAATGCCAGAGAGAACCTGAAGAGTGAAAATACCGCCTGGGATTTCGACCAGGTAAAGAATGCAGCCATTGAACGGTGGAACCACTATTTAGGAAAAATTGAAGTGGAAGGCGATAACGAAGACCGGAAAGTCCAGTTCTATACCCACCTCTACCACACACTTATCCACCCCAATATCTGTAGCGATGTGAACGGAGAATACATGGGTGTCGACTTTAATGTCCATCAATCCACCCGGACACAATACACTTCGTTCAGTAACTGGGACACCTACCGGGGACAAACCCAGTTAATGGCTATGCTGGCCCCTGATGTCTGTTCGGATGTAGTAGCCTCCCACTATGACTTTGCCATACAGAGCGGAGGCGGATGGCCGCGCTGGGTAATGGCTAACATTGAAACAGGTGTGATGCAGGACGATCCCTCCACCATAGTAGTAGCCAACGCCTATGCCTTCGGAGCCCGCAATTACGATCCGCGCAGTATGCTGGCAGTGATGAAAAAGGAGCCGAAGACCCGGATACACATTCCCAGAACGAGTTCACCCGCCCGGGGCTGAAACAATACCTGGAAAAAGGATACTACAACGCTTCCATCCAGTTAGAGTACACATCCGCCGATTTTGCCATCGCTCAGTTCGCCCTGCATGCCTGCAACAACGAACCCACTTCGTGGTACTATATGGGACGCGCACAATCCTGGAAGAATTTGTACAATCCGGAAACCGGCTGGTTACAATCCCGTAATCCCGATGGCTCCTAGAAACCCCTGTCCGAAGATTTCTGCGAATCAACCTATAAAAATTATTTCTGGATGGTCCCCTATAACTTCCAGGGATTGTTTGATATCATCGGCGGAAAAGAAGAGGCAGAAAGACGGCTCGACGAACTATTTGTACGCTTCGATGCCAGTTACAACGACCCGTGGTATGCAGCCGGTAACGAACCCAGCTTCCAGATTCCCTGGATCTACAACTGGATTGGAAAGCCCTATAAGACCCAGAAGATCCTGAACCGGGTATTGAACGAACAATATTTCTCTACCCCGGATGGACTGCCGGGCAACGACGACCTGGGTTCCATGGGAGCCTGGTATGTATTTGTCTGCATGGGCATGTATTCCGAAATTCCCGGCGTAGGAGGATTCTCTCTCCACAGCCCCATTTTCCCCCGCATTACCCTGCACCTCGAAGGAGGCGATGTAGTGATAACCGGTGGATCTGAAAAGAATATCTATATCCAGTCACTCAAACTCAACAGCAAAGAGTACGACAGTACCTGGATCGAGTGGGAAGCCCTCTTCAAAGGAGCCACCCTGAACTTCAAGCTGGGTAATAGACCCAATACCGTCTGGGGAACGAAAGTGCCTCCACCCTCTTTTGAATAAATTATAATCTGAATAACCAAGAACATGAAGATAAAACTCTATACGGCAGCTTTACTAAGTCTGCTTATACTAACTACAGAATATAAAAACCCAACCGGCCAGTCTTGAGCAGGGATCCTACGTTCCCACCTATCCGATGGGCGCATTCATCCGGCCCGCAGGCATAAACCCCATTATTGCCCCTGATATAAACACCCGTTTTTATTGCCCCCTGACCGGAGATTCAGTTGCGTGGGAATCGAATGACACATTCAATCCCGCCGCAACTGTCTACGACGGCCAGGTGATCGTTATTTACAGGGCAGAAGATACCTCAGGCGAAGGGATCGGACAACGCACCTCACGTTTAGGATATGCCTCTTCCGAAGATGGGCTGCACTTTGTACGCGAAGAAGAGCCTGTATTCTATCCGGCAAAAGATGAGCAACAAGCCTTGGAATGGCCGGGTGGATGTGAGAATCCACGTATAGTCATGACCGAAGAGGGAACCTATGTAATGATGTACACCCAATGGAACCAGGAGCTTCCCCGCCTGGCAGTAGCCACCTCCAGGAACCTGAAGAACTGGGTTAAATACGGACCCGTCTTTGCCAAAGCATACGACGGACGCTTTTACGATGAGTTCTCCAAAGCCGCTTCCCTAGTTACGAGTCTGAAAGAGGGAAAACAAGTCATTACAAAGATCCAGGGTAAATACTGGATGTACTGGAGAGAAAAAGCCATCTGCGTGGCAACCTCCGACGACCTGGTAAACTGGACTCCCCTACTCGACGAACAAGGAGAACTCCTGCAACTACACGCTCCCCGCGAAGGATACTTTGACAGTGAGCTTACCGAATGCGGCCCTCCGGCCATCCTCGGAAAAGAGGGTATCATACTGCTCTACAACGGTAAGAACAAATACGGGGAAGGAGGCGACAGCCGCTATACGGGGAATGTCTATTGTGCCGGACAGATCTTACTGGATGCGAACGACCCCACTAAAGTACTGGAAATATCCGATACCCCCTTCCTGATACCCAGCGAGGAGTTTGAAAAGAGCGGTCAGTATCCGGCCGGAACCGTGTTCATTGAAGGACTGGTGTACCATCAGCACAAGTGGTTCCTCTATTACGGATGCGCCGATTCACGGATTGCAGTAGCCGTATTCGACCCCACCCATCCATAAGGATAACCCCATTAATTACGTATAACCTGAAAAACAACAAAGATGAATAACAATGTAAGAAAAAAAGGATATAAATTATCCCTGATAGCGTTAGCCTTAGCCGGTAGTTCTTTAGCTGCCTGTAGCGACAATGACAATTTTGAAATTTATGTACCCAAAGAAAAAGAGATAAAAGCGTATGACCCCTGGTATCCGGATGATCCCCAGGAAGATGCCCTGGAGCTGGAAGAGATCAGCGGTACATGGGAAAGTTGCATAACGGTAAAAGTAGACAAAACATACAACCGCTTCTTTACCCGCGATTACGGAATGAATGGCTGCGACGGAGTATACACCACCGAACTACCGGACGGGAACATCTTCTAGTCCTTCGGAGACAGCTACTTCGGACAGTTGTTAGACCATGACCTCCGCATCCGTGGCGGTAACGAGAGCAACTTCCCCCGCAACGTCATTATGATCCAGACCAAAGAGAACTACAATGGATTCCATTGCCTGAACGAACTGGTACAAACGGAAAATAAGTTCAGACAGGATTATTACAAAGGAAGAACCTTTCTGCGCCACCCCAAAGGTGAAATGACGGATAAGGAGATAAAAGCAGGCAAGATCGACCAGAACTTTTATTACTGGCCGGGAGATGCTACGGTTATCGACCGCAACGGCAAAAAGATCCTTCAGGTACTCTGGGGAGAGTGCTTCAAGAATGCACAAGGAGGAATGGACCGCGACGCAACTGCCTTAACCGAGTACGACCTGACAGGAAAGCCCGGCGATGAAACCTATATGAAACAGATCACTTACCTCCAGGATTTTGTACCCTATGTAGGCAACTACGGTTCCGCCATCTGGGAAGATGAAGACGGCCACACCTATCTATACGGAGATGCTAATATTGGCTGGGGAGGAAAAGCTCCCGTTGTAGCACGCTCCAAAACCCACGATCTTACCAGCGGCTGGGAGTTCTACGTAAAAAAAGACGACAACTTTGTGTGGCAGAGCGAGGCACCCACTACCCAGGAAAAAGAGCCCTCCCACATTACCACCTGGTGGGGCATGCAACCCAATATCTTTAAAAAGAACGGGATCTATTACCTAGTAATGCAGGAACCGATGGGAAGAGAAGTGTGGTTACTCACCGGAAAACACCCCTGGAGACCCTTTGACGACCGTAAACAGATCCTCGAACTTCCGGAACACTTAGATAAACTTGGCGATACCAAACGCGGAAGTGTTTACAACGTATTTGTACACCACGGTCTTTCCAAGGAGGGAAAACTGGTGATCTCCATGAATGTAGATGCCCTCTCTTTTGAGGTGAACTTTAACAGTGTAGGTTGTGCCGATTTCTACCGCCCCTATTTTTACCGGGTGTATAACTGGGAGGCAGCTCACAACAAATAAGTATATATATTTAGTAAAATAACATGAGAATTATCGGTCTTAACTCTATATCGGGAATCTTGTTCTCATGGATCTGTTTATGGGGATGCTCATAGCATCCCGATCACAAAGACCTCCCTCTTTCCCGGTATGTAAACCCCTTTGTGGGAGCCAGTACAAATACCGGAGCCGCAGGCACCTACCACGGATTGGGTAAAACCTTTCCAGGTGCTACCACCCCGTATGGTATGGTACAGGTAAGTCCCAATACGATCACAGGAGGAGATAACAGTTCCGGGTACAGTTACGAACATACCACCATTGAAGGCTTCGCGCTGACCCAGATGAGCGGTGTCGGATGGTTTGGAGAGCTGGGTAACTGCCTCATTATACCCACCATCGGCCCCCCTGCAGTTAATTGCCGGGAAAGAGGATGGATCCATCCGGGGATACCGCTCCCGGTATTCCAAGAAGTTTGAACACGCCCAGGCCGGATATTACCAGACCGAACTGACCGATTATAGCATTCAGGTAGAAATAACCGCAACCCCTCATTGCGGAGCCCTACGTTTTACCTATCCCGAGAACAGCCGGTCCCGTTTCCAGTTCGATCTGGCCCGGCGTGTCGGAGGATCTTCCGCTTACCAGAAGATGGAGGTACTGGACGAACACCATTTCAGCGGCTAGATCCGGTGTACCCCCGAGGAAGGCGGCTGGGGGAACGGCGAAGGCAATGTATCCTATACCCTCCACTTTTACGGAGAGGTAGACAAGCCCATGAAGAATATTGGTTTCTTGTCGGCCGATATACCGGACGACTGGGTACGTAAAAGAGACGAAGCCCAAAGCCCGGACTACCTGCGCCGGGTAGCCGCCTCGGAGGTACGGACCGGCCTGAAAGAGTACGAAGGCAAACACATCGGTTTCTTTTCAGAATTCGAAACAGCCAAGAATGAAGCGGTGAACCTCCGGATCGGGATCTCCTTTGTAGATGCCGAAGGAGCCAAAAACAATTTCGAAAAAGAGATTGCCGGCAAAAGCTTTGACGAAGTACACCAACAAGCCGTAGCAGCCTGGGATAAAGAACTATCCCGCATCCGTGTTGAAGGAAATTCCGTTACCGATAAAACCATCTTCTACACCGCCCTCTACCACACCATGATCGACCCCCGCATCTTTACCGATGCAGACAAGCGTTATATGGGAGGAGATAACGAGGTTCACTATGCCGAAGATTTTACCAAACGTACCCTGTTCAGCGGGTGGGATGTATTCCGCACCCAGTTCCCCCTGCAAACCATCATCCATCCACAGTTGGTCAATGATATGTTGAATTCCCTCATCATCCTGGCTAATCAATCCGGAAACGAATATTTCGAACGCTGGGAACTCCTGAATGCCTATACCGGATGCATGATCGGTAATCCCGCCCTCTCCGTACTGACCGATGCCTATGTAAAAGGCATCCGTGGATACGATGTAGAGAAGGCCTTCCGGTATGCCGTGAATACTTCGGATAAGTTCAGTCCCGTACGGTTGGGATACGACGATTCCGGTGCCGGCATCTCAACCACCTTAGAGTATGCTTATACAGACTGGTGCCTGACAAAGCTGGCCGAAGAACTGGGCAAAACCGAAGCAGCAGACTCCCTCTCCAAACGCTCACACTATTACCGGAATTTGTTTGATACGCAGATAAACTGGTTCCGCCCCCGGAACAGGGACGAAAGCTGGGTAGCGTGTAACAATAGTTCCCTTACCCAGGAGTTCTTCGGCTGTATGGAGTGCAACCCGTTACAACAGGGATGGTTTGTTCCCCACGATATCAACGGATTAGTCGAACTCATCGGAGAACGGGAAGTAGCTTTGCAGATGCTTACCGACTTCTTCCGGAAGACACCCGATAATTTATTGTGGAATCAGTATTATAACCATGCGAACGAGCCGGTTCATTACATACCCTTTCTATTCAACCGGCTGGGAGCACCCTGGTTAACCCAGTACTGGAGCCGTTTTATCTGTACACACGCCTATTTCGATTCTGTAGAAGGATTAGTAGGCAACGAAGATGCCGGCCAGATGTCGGCCTGGTATATCATGGCAGCCTCCGGACTCTATCCTGTCTGCCCGGGCGATACACGGTACGAGATCACTTCGCCGTTGTACAACAAAATAGTCTATCAGGTACCTGCTTCCGGCAAAGAGTTTACCATTATCGCACACAACAATACCGTAGATAACCTCTACATTCAGCGTGCCCTGTTAAACGGAGAGCCTTATCATAAATGTTATATCGATCATTCGGACATCTTAAAAGGTTCTACTCTGGAACTATTCCTGGGTGAACAACCCAATGAACAGTGGGGGCTAGAATAATTAACCGGTTTTTTAAAAAAGAAAAAAGTCTGCTATTCACTGTGAACAGCAGACTTTTTTTGTGAACCATCAGCAGTTAATCCCTACTTAACAACCTGTGATCTCTTTAACTTACTGGGACCTACTCCGGTAAAAGTAAGTGGAATGGGCTTTATCTCCCCCTCCCTGGTAAACTCCATTTTCTCGATACATACCTGGCGGGCAGTAGCCTCCGTATACCCTAACGGGCGACGATGGTACACAGCGTAATAATCATCCGTACCAGAAATGTGGATCACAGAATAGTGTCCGGCACCCAAAGCCACTTCTGGATCCGGCTCAATCACTTTTCCGATACGCCGGAAGGGCCCGAAGGGAGAATCTGCTATAGCATACGCCACACAGTAATCAGACTGTCCCCAGTCTCCTTCACTCCACATAAAATAATACTTACTATTACGCTTAAATACCACAGAACCCTCCGTATAGTTTTCAGGCGTAATCTCTTTATAAACCTCCCCGTCATCGAAAGGAATAATACCGGTAAAGTCATCTTTGAGACGAACCACATTGCAGTGTCCCCATCCTCCGTAATAGAGGTAATAATTACCGTTATCCTCGAACACGAACTGATCGATAGGCTGCGCACCATTCACGATCTCATTAATTAACGGTTTACCCAGCAAGTCCTTATAAGGACCTTCCGGAGCATCAGCCACTGCCACACCGATACCGTCGATCTCTCCTTCGTGTACATCATTAGCCGCAAAAAGAAGTAATACTTATTCTCTTTACGGATCACTGCGGGAGCCCACATGGCCGCATGTGCCCATGTTACTTCCCTGTTTTCCAGGATACGGGAGTGTTTCTCCCAGTGAACCAGGTCTTTTGAGGAGAAGCAATCACAATAGAGTTGTTCGGGCCGGGGTGCACTGGTAGTGGGATAGATCCAGTAAGTTTATCCGAAAATAATAGCCTCCGGGTCGGCGTACCATCCTTCGAAGATCGGATTTTCGGAAGTTATCTCTGTTTGCCGGGAAGTAGAACAACCGGACAAAGCACCCGCTACTAAGAGCGCATACAAAACTTTTTTCTTCATCATACATTCGTTGTTATTAGATAATGTCTTCACTGGTATGACGTAAGATCTCTCGCCATCCACTAAAAAAGAGAGAAATTTCCAGGTTTCCTTTGGGGGATAAGCTATACCCGCTCCGTCTTAAAAGTGTATTTGCATGAAATCCGAACAGCAAAGAGATAATAGTATGAAAATTGATGAGGATGCATGCAATTTAATAACCGAAAAGCTGTTTTTTATTCAATAAAAGCTATTTTTATGGAATAATTCGTTGGAGGACCAGGGGATACTCATTCGCAGACAAACAGCTCTCATGGATGGAATATGAGAAAACCAGAGTTAAATATGAAGAACACATTTTCCGATACCTATAAAACATACTATCCAAGGCTGGTTAGGTTTGCACACGAGTATGTCGGAAGAAGGGAAGATGCAGAGAATATCGTACAGGATATTTTCATGCACCTGTAGAATAATCCTTCCCTGCTGAACTCGATCGTAAATCCGAATGCCTTTCTGTTCACCATAGCCAGAAACCGCTCCATCGACTTTTTACGTTCCAGCTTAGCAGAAGAGAGCCGCCACCACTCTATGGTGGTTGCCCTGGAGTATCAATTGTCTTTATCTACCCTCGAAGAGTTTGACAGCCGTACCTTTAACGAAGACAATCTGGAACATCTCATACAGGATGCCATTAACAGCCTGCCCGAACGGTGCCGGGAGATATTTATTATGAGTAAGATAAAAGGATTAAAGTATTCGGAGATAGCCGAAGAGCTGAATATCTCAACCAGTACGGTAGATAATCAAATGGGCATTGCCCTGAAGAAGCTGTGCGTAAAATTAAAAGATTATATGCCGATCTTTATCTTTTTAACAGGTGCATAAAAGCCCGCCCGACAAGGATAGCTCTCCCTTCTTTCTTTACTTATAGTTTAAAACCACATTTTGGTAGCACGCTGTCACATTATACTGTACACCAATTGGTTAAGTGTGACACCTCCTTTTTGGTCGGTAGCACCCGTAGCACACCTGCCACCGCAGAGAACAGATAGCAGGAACCGATAAAATAGTCCTCCTGTTTTTTTCTTTTTTCCCGTTTAAATCATTAAATTTGTAAACGAACCTATCCCGATTTGATCCGGGTCTCACGGATCGCGAGACCCGGGTCGGAAGGGTACTCCGACCCGGGTCTGAGTACCCGTTACATCCGGGTCGGACACTATTTTATTAATGATTATCCGCATAATGTCCTATTTTAAATTCTGG
>JAJPZL010000272.1 GCA_021204375.1 Bacteroides sp. | reverse complement strand
ATCCGAAGTTTTGGCTGTAAGCATCAGGATCGGGATGTGAGAGGTGGCAATGTTCTCTTTAATCCGTCTGGACAACTCCATCCCATCCATGACAGGCATCATTATATCACTGATGATGAAATCCACTTTATTGTTTTGTGCCAGTAAAGTAATGGCTTCCAGTCCGTTCTCCGCTTCCAGTGTATGGTAGGACCTACTTATTATGGAACGGATGAATGTTCTCATACCTCTGTTGTCCTCTACGATCAGTATGGTCGGGCGTTCTTCTGTATGGCATTCTTCGATTATTTCCGGTAAACTTGTATCTATCAATGGGATAGCCGGCTCTTCGGAATATTTTTCCCCGCATTTTTTCAAATTCAGTAAGATACGGATCGATGAACCGCTTTTTTGTTGTTCCTGGCGTAGATCAAACCTCCGTATTGTTTAATGATCCGTTGACACAAATATAACCCTATTCCTGTACCACTCTGGCCATATACCGGAAATTTAACAGATTTCCTGGATTGGTAGAAACGGTTGAATATATTTTCCAGGTCGTTGGCCGGTATACCTATACCGTTATCATTTACACATATATAGATTTTCTGTTTATCTGTACCGGTTTGATCAAAACCGCAGATGTAGAGATTAATACGTCCTCCATCCGGAGTGAATTTTATGGCGTTGGATAGCAGATTCACGATCGCTTTCCGGAGCCATTTCGCATCGTAAACGAAAAAAGAGTATGTTAGCCTGTAGTATTTGTGTATCAGAATGTTCCTTTCACGAGCAAAAGCGTCGAAGGGAATAAGTATCTCTTCGATCTGAGCTACCAGGTCATGAGGCTTTTTATGGATCTCTATGTTGTTAGACTCTATTTTCCGGAAATCCAATAGTTGATTGACCAGCGATAGTAAAGACTTTGAATTCCTCTCCACAATGTGGAGTTGCTCCAGCACTTCCGGGTTATAACTCAACTTTATAGCCCGTTCTATGGGCCCCACTATTAAGGTGATAGGAGTACGGAACTCGTGGGTTATATTGGTGAAGAAGGCTATTTTGTCGGCTGTGATCTCCTGTATCTTTCTGGACATCTTTACCAGTTCGGTCTTTTGCCTGTTGATCTTCTCATACTGTCGGGTCAGGATCAGGTTCTGATCGGATAATTCCGCTGTTTTCTCTTCCAATGCCCGGGTACGGCTTTGTACCGTCTCGGCTAGTATCTTTTTTTGTTTTTCCAGGGCTGAAATACGCCACAAATAAAAACTAATAGCAGCCACAACAACGGTGGCAAGAACTAAGAAATAAAACCACCGTGTTTTGTAGAAAAAGGGTTTTATCAGAATGGTTAATTCGGTAATCTCGCTTTCGTCGGAGTTGTTGTCTATTACTTTAACCTGAAAAGTATATTTACCGGCATTCAGGTTGGTATAACTCGCCAGGTGTTGAGTACCTTCGGTCTCCGTCCACCGGTCGTCAAATCCTTGTAGCCGGTACAGATACTTATCTGTATCGGTGTTAGTATAATTCAGTGAAGAAAATTCAATAGAGAAAGATTTATCTCTTTCGTGTAATCTTAGCTCTCTGGTATTGGTAATGTTTTCCCCGATATATTTGTTCTCTCCTCCACGAATGACCTCATTCAGCACGGTAAGTTTGGTTAAAACGACACGGGAAGGAGTAGCCGAAGTATCCCGGATACCCTGGATTCCGATCAGTCCGGCCAGGTTGCCGAAATAAAGTGTTCCCGTTGAAGCAGATCTGTGAAAGGCATTCCAGTAGAACTGATCTTCCAGAATTCCATCGGTAAGAAAAAAGTTCCGGAAAGTTCTCTGTTCGGGGTCAAAGCAGGAGATCCCATAACTGGTACTTAGCCAGATATGGTGAAAATTATCTTCTAATATACCTACTATATTGTTATTGGAAAGTCCATCATTTACAGTAAAGCTTTCAAATACGAACTTACCGTTCTCGTCCGACACTAACCTGTATAAACCGTAACCATGGCTACCCAGCCAGACAGTTCCTTTCGAGTCTACATAGACGCAATTCAACTTTTCCACAAGCTCTGATCCCGGATCATCTAATTTTTTACCTGTGAAGTAGTAGGAGAATTCGGTACGGCTTTTTGCAAAAGAGAAGAGATCGATCATTAATACCCCTTTAGAGGTCGCTGCTCACAAATGCGATTTCGGATCAATACATAAGCCTACAATGGTCGTGTTATGAAGCTTGTCTATAGAAAGCGGAACCTGCTTGAGTTCTCCCCTGGTCAGGTCAAAGAAGTGCAGTCCCTGGTTGGTTCCTATCCATACCCCGTTATTAACAGGATCGAAACACATAGAACCGATAAAATTACTGTTCAGTCCTATAGATTGTTCTACTGTATAGCGGGTGAAGACCGGATCATTTATAGCAGTAAGGGGGATAACATTGACACCCATTCCCCAGGTACCTACCCAAAGATTATGCCGGTTATCCTCAATGATAGCACTGACAGAGTTGTGACTAAGGGTATGTGGGTCGTTGACAGAGTGCCTGAAATGAATGAATGTATCGCTTCCTTTAGGTTTTAAATTCAGTCCGCCTTCTACATTTTCTACCCATAAATTGCCGTATATATCTTCAAAGATGGAATTGACCGGATTATCGGAGAGGCTTCCGGGATCGTTCTTATCATGGATATAACTTTGCAGGATCAGATTCTGTTTGGTCATCTTATTTAATCCTCCGATCTCAGTACCGATCCATATCGTGTTCCCGTCCGTAAGCAGAAAGTTAATAAAATTGCAGTTCAGGCCATTCGCCGAACCTTTACTTTGGGAGAGACGGATAAAAGAATCATCAGAAGCATTATAAATTAATGCCCTGCAGGGTAGCAATAATAATTTCACCGGTAGAACTTTTGGCCAGGTCCATGATAAAACTTTAACTCAATGACCTGAGATCAGACTGATCGCGCCGGTACCTGCGGTGATCCTCTTTTTCCAGGTCATAACAATAGAGCCCTCTGTCAGTACCGATCCATACTTCGTTCCTGTCCTGTAGAAAACAGTGTACATTGTTGTTCGATTCCAGTATCTTATAGGAGATGGCCGGAGCAAAAGAGAGCTCGTTCCCTGTATCGGTTACTTTGTATACATGATGGTCATAACCGATCCATATTTCATCGTTCACTTCTCCGATAGCCATAATAAGATGACCCGTTTTTTTTGTTCGGCGTTTAAGGAACGGATGGCAGATACATCTCCTGTAGGAGCGAAACTTATTTTATGAATATCTTCCTGCGATACGATCCAGATATTTCCATTCCTGTCTTTAATGATATGTGAACTCTCCTGAGTAACGATCTCCTTACTCTCTATAAGATCCACGATCTTGTTTGTTCTTAAATTAAGAATATCAACCCCTCCTTCAGAGGCGATCCATAGGCGGTAAAAGTCGTCTTCACAAACATTTCTTATAAAATTGCTTTTTAACCGAACGGCTTCCGAATATATATTGTAGTAGATAAATTCATACCCGTCATACCGTGAAAGCCCGTTGGGGGTGGCCAGCCACAGGAATCCCTGCGAATCTTTATATATATCGTCTATAAAATTATCCGGAAGTCCGTTCCTGATCGTGTAGTAAGAGAAATTATAGTTATCCATAATATCCCGTATATCCCGGGAAAGGGCCCGGGTATAGCCATAGATAGAAAATAACAATAAGGTTAAAAAGATTTTTTTCATGGGTATCAGAGGATGTTAATCGTTACTTTCAGAAAGTAGGGTTCACAAAACTAAAACAAAAATAAGAACCATCAAAACGAGAGTTCTGTTTTCAGGTGGCTTTCCCTGCGGAATGTTCATTTTTTAACCAAGTAGGTTCATTTTTCTACTTAATAACGAAGTACAATTCCTATTTTTGCTTCTCTTATAAATTCTATAATTAAATATTATAAAAAACTTATCTATTCTTTTGGGGCTACTCTTTTATTGTTTGCCGGGAAGTGCCCAGTATGAAAACTATAAACTGAACTGGAAAAAGATCTCCGACAAGAATAACTATACCGCAGAAGCGGAATGGCTGAAAGATGCCAAGTTCGGTATCTATTTCCACTGGGGAGTATACTCTGTTCCGGCTTTTTCCTATGAGTGGTATCCCCGTCATATGTTTATGGAGTCGCGCAAAGAGTACCATTTTCACAAAGAAAAATATGGTGATCCCAGAGAGTTTGGTTACGATGCGCTTGTACCTCTGTTCAAAGCAGAAAATTTCAATACCAGGGAGTGGGTAGATCTTTTTCACAGGGCAGGAGCCCGGTTTGCCGGTCCTGTTGCCCAGCATCACGACGGATTTGCTATGTGGGAGAGTAAAATTACTCCGTGGAATGCTAAACTGATGGGACCTGAAAAAGATATTCTCGGGGAGATTGCCAGGGAGGTGCAGGAGCACGGAATGAAGCTGGTAACCACTTTTCATCATGCACGTCTGCTCCAACGGTATAAGAGTGATAAGAACCGTCCCGCCAATCCGGAATTCTGGGATCTGTGGGACAGCCATTTTTCTTATATAGAAGGAATGCCTACCACCTCTGATAATCCGATGTTACGTTTACTCTACGGAAATGTAACTCTCGAAGAGTTTTACGAACCGATCTGGTTTGGTGAGTTGAAAGAGGTGATCGATACCTATAGTCCCGATGTGATCTGGTTTGACTCCTGGTTAGATGCTATTCCGGAAGAGTATCTCTATAAATTTGCAGAATATTATATTCGCGAATCCCAGGCAAAAGGGAAAGAGGTGGTTATCTGTCGGAAGCAAGGCGACCTACCTTTAAATGTCAGTATTGAGAACCTGGAGAAGTCGAGGAAGCAGAATATCGAACCCCATCTCTGGATGACCGACGAGACCATCAGTACCGATAGCTGGAGCTATACCGAAAATATGGAGCTTAAAAAAGCGAAAGACCTGATAGACGTACTGGTCGATGTAGTAAGTAAGAACGGTGTTCTCTTATTGAATGTATCTTCCCGGGCTGACGGAGTTATCCCGCAGGAACAGCAGGATATCCTGCTCTCTATAGGAGAGTGGCTGAAGGTGAACGGAGAGGCTATTTACGGAACCCGTCCCTGGTACACCTACGGGCAGGGACCTACTACACAGCCGGAAGGCGATTTTGCCAATCATCGGGAGTTCCTGAAAGTAAAATACTCCTGGAAGGATGTACGTTATACTACCAAAGGAAATACTATCTATGCTATTACGTTGGGTGTACTCAAAGAGGGAGAGGTTCTTACCCTGGAGGCATTTGCTGCCTCTTCTTTGCCTTCCACCTTAAAAATAAAAGATGTATCCGTAGTAGATAGTAATCAGGTGATCGACTGGAAGGAACTTCCGGAAGGTTTGCAGGTAAGGACACCTCAGTTACAGGATGAGTATGCGGTGGTTTTTAAAATAGAATGTGAATAGATAATTCTTAAATAAAACCCAGGAATGAATTATATAAAATGCATCCTGACAGCTTATTGCTGCTGTCTGTTGATCGGCTGCAAAAATCACGATCGTTCCCTTGCAGTATGGTACAAAGAGCCCGCTAAAGAGTGGGTAGAGGCACTGCCGGTAGGAAATGGCCGTCTCGGAGCCATGGTCTTTGGTGGAGCAGGGGAAGAACTGATCCAGCTCAATGAAGAGACCTTGTGGTCGGGGCGTCCTGTCGACCCGAACCCCAATCCGGAAGCAGTAACTTACCTGGAGCAGGTACGTGAAGCTCTTTTTAAAGGAGAATGGGGCAAAGCCGGAAATTTGTGTACCAAAATGCAGGGTTACTATACCCAATCTTATCTTCCTTTGGCTGATCTGAAGATCAGGCATCTTTTTTTCATCAGATCCAGGTCTCTGATCATTACAGAGACCTGGATCTGATGAATGCGACTACTACCACCCGTTTTACCACGGATGGTATAAAGTATGAGCGTGAAATATTTATATCCGCTCCTGATCAGGTGATTGTGATCCGCCTGCGCTCCGAAAAGTAGGGAGAATTAAATTTTGATGCTACGCTGGGAACACTTCTCCACCATACCCTTCATTCCGAAGAAAATGCTTTGTGGCTGAGAGGAGACGCTCCCGTACATGTGGATCCCAACTATTTATATAGTGAAAACCCGGTTGTCTATCAAAATGAAAAGGGAGAGAAGGGAATGCGGTTTACCCTTAAGATGCGTGCACAAACCCGGGGAGGAGAAGTAGATTTCTCCGATTCATTACTAAGTGTTTGCGGTGCGGATGAGGCGGTGCTGATCCTGTCGGCAGCTACCAGTTTTAACGGTTTTGACAAAGATCCGCAGACAGAAGGAAAAGACGAGATACTTTGGGCCGATACATACGATAAGAAAGCTTCCACCTATGTATATACAGAACTGAAAAAGAGACATGTGGAAGATTACCAATCCTATTTTAACAGAGTGCAGTTCGAATTGGAAGACAGGACCGATCATTCGGATAAAGATATCAAAGAACGTTTGTTCGCCTACCGGGAAGGGGCTCACGACCCCGCTCTGGAAGCGTTGTATTACCAGTTTGGTCGTTACCTGCTTATCTCTTCCTCAAGGCCGGGCGGAATGCCGGCCAACCTGCAAGGGATCTGGAACCATCTGCTCCGGGCACCCTGGAGTAGCAATTATACCATGAACATCAATGCCGAAATGGACTATTGGCTGGCAGAAGTATGTAATTTGTCGGAAATGCATATCCCCCCTTTCTGGACCATGTTCAGCGAATGTCGGAGAATGGAAAACAGACCGCCACCCATTTCTATCGTACCCGGGGTTGGGCCGTTAGTCACAATTCGGATATCTGGGCGCAAACAAATCCTGTCGGTAACCGCGGACTGGGAGATCCCGCCTGGGCTAACTGGTATATGGGAAGTCCCTGGGCGTGCCAGCATCTGTTCGAACATTACCGTTTTACAGGCGATATCCGTTTCCTGAGCGAAAAAGCTTATCCTGTCATGAAAGAGGCTGCTCTCTTCTGTCTGGACTGAATGATAGAAGATGAAGAGGGCCGGCTAATTACCGCCCCTTCCACCTCTCCGGAAAATGTATATATGGCAGAGGATGGAAAACCCTACAGTGTAACTATAGCCACGACCATGGATATGTCTCTTATCTGGGATCTGTTCACCAACCTGATAGAATCCTCTGCCCTGTTGGATAGGGACGAAGAGTTCCGCACGCTGCTTGTGGAAAAACGGGAACGTCTGTTCCCTTTACAGATCTGGCACAAAGGAAATCTACAGGAGTGGTACAAAGATTATGAAGACCGTGACCCGCACCACCGTCATGTATCCCATCTGTTCGGATTACATCCCGGCAAGCAGATCACTCCTTTTACGACCCCGGAATTTACACAGGCCAGTAAACGCTCCCTGGAACTGAGAAGCGACAACGGTACCGGATGGTTCCTTGCCTGGAAGATCAATCTATGGGCCCGGTTACTGGATGGAGATCATGCCTACCGGTTACTTCGCAAGTTACTTTACGTGGTAGATTCTCAGGGAGAGAATTATGACGGAGGTGGCTCGTATGTCAATCTGTTCTGTGCCCATCCTCCTTTCCAGATCGATGGGAACTTCGGTGGTATATCGGGTATGTCCGAAATGATCCTGCAAAGCCATGACCAGGAGATCCATTTATTACCCGCTTTATCAACTGCCTGGCAGGCCGGGAGCGTTCAGGGGCTATGTGCCAGGAATGGCTTTGAAGTAGATATAGAGTGGAAAGAGAACGCACTCACCCGGGCTACTATCCGGTCCGGAAATGGGGAGTTATGTAGATTACGGACCTCTGTTCCGGTACAGGTGAAAGGGGTACAGGTGAAGGCTGAGAGAACGGAAACAGAGTGGGGTACCTGGTACCTGACTGTTTTTCCTACAAAAAAAGGAGAAGTTTATAAAATAAGTTGTAATTGATCTGAACACATGAAATACATTTTTTATACATATCTGGCTTTGGTCCTGGTATCCTGTAGTAATAATAAGAACTCTTCTTCTCTCCGGTGGGAGCAGGAGTCCCGGGGAGTATAGAAAGTCTCTGTAGGCGATCCGGATAAAGTGAACCTGCTGAGCGAATTAAATATTGTTCCCAATCTGGATGCTATTGCAGAGATAGGGGAATCCCCTTTACCTTTCGGTCGGGAAGAGGTAGAGATAGAGGTAGTCGATAACCGGACTTTCCTTCGTTTCCCCCTGGAAGAGAGTGAAAAGATCTTCGGACTGGGACTCAATTTTAAAACGGTAGAGCAACGCGACCGTATCCTGCGGTTGCATGTAGATCATTACGGAGGGCGTGATGACGGGCGCACGCACGCTCCCGTACCTTTCTTTGTTTCCAGCAGAGGCTATGGCGTACTGATCAATGCCGCCCGGTATATCGATGTCTGAGTAGGCACAGGCGTCCGTAAAGATAGTGAACACCCTCCCGTAGCGCGTGACCGCAATTCAGATCCCGACTGGACCGCAAAACCCTATTCAGACAACCTAGAGATCCTTATTCCTGCCGGTGAAGCCGAAGTCATCGTATTCTCCGGACCCACCATGCTCGATGTGGTCCGCCGGTTTAACCTCTATAACGGCGGAGGATGTTTACCTCCGAAGTGGGGGCTCGGCTTCTGGCATCGCGTACCTACCCTTTATACTGACAAAGAGGTCGAAGAGGAGGTAAAAGAGTTTGAAGAAAAAGGATTTCTCCTGAGTGTGATCGGACTGGAGCCCGGCTGGATGACCGCCTCTTATCCCTGTACCTACGAATGGGATCCGGGCAGATTCCCGGATCCTACCGCCTTTCAGCAAACCATGAAAGAGAGGAACATCCGCACTAATCTCTGGATCAATCCCTATATATCTCCCCAGGGTGAACTCTATGATAAAATAGAGCCTTATACCTCCAGCCATACAGTGTGGTGCGGGCTTGTTCCGGACTATACCATGCCTCAGGCACAGGATCTGCTCAAACAACATTTCCGTAAACATCAGTTGGATATCGGGGTGAGTGGATATAAAATGGACGAGAACGATGGTTACGACTTCTGGTTGTGGCCCGATGTAGCTACCTTTCCCTCTCATACACCGGCGGAACAGATGCGTCAGATCTATGGCTCGCTGATGCAAAAAATAACCACTGAAATATACGAGGAAGATAATATTCGTACCTACGGACTGGTTCGGGCCGGCAATGCGGAAACCTCCTCCTTCCCTTTTGTTCTCTATAACGACTATTATAATCACCGTGATTTTATTACCGCCATTATCAATAGCTCCTTTATTGGGGTACTCTGGACACCGGAGGTGCGTGCCTCTCATACCTCTGAAGAGTGGCTGCGGCGTATACAGACTGTCTGTTTCTCTCCTTTAGCCATGCTTAATGCCTAGGCAGACGGTACCAAACCGTGGTCGTTCTCGGATGTGGCAGAGCAGGTAAATGAAGTAGCCCGGCTACGTATGAGCCTTATCCCTTACCTCTACAGTAGTTTTGCCGACTACGCTTTCAAAGGTATTCCCCCGGTACGTGCCATGAATCTGGAAGAGGGATACAGGGCGGATGCTGTTCTGAAGGAGGTCTCTTTTGATGCTACCGCCAATCCGTATGCCATGGCTCTGAAGCAGGAGGTAAAAGATCAGTTCATGGTGAGTGAGTACCTGCTGGTTGCTCCTCTGTTTGAAGGGGAAAAAGAGCGCCAGGTCATTCTTCCACAGGGTAAATGGTACGATTTCTATACGGGTGAATGTGTCGGTGAAGGAGAGGTGATCACCACTTCTCCCGGATTAAATAAGATCCCGGTCTATGTAAAAGATGGAGCTGTGATCCCACTCTATCCTGAAATCGCAAAGCTGGACGATACGAAATATCCGCTTGAGATCCGTCATTACGGAGAAAAGCCCGGAACCTATAGTCTGTATGACGACGATGGAGGGTCTTATAACTATCGGAAGGGAGAGTATATGCGTATTCCGTTAGAGGTGTCGGTAGATGCTTCGGGTAAAAAAGAGGGCAAAGTAGAAACATCGGATATAGAAAGATCGTGGTCTTTCAGCGACTATCGTTTTGTTTTCTATTAAAAACAGCATTGTGCCCTGAACATTCAAACTGTCATTTCAGGAGTTAGATGCATGTAGAGAGATAAGTCTCTTTTCAGGACACAGGATAGAAAGATACTTATAAGCGCCCTTAACATAGAAGGGTGCTTGTTTTTTCCTCCGAAGAGTCTGGAGGGCTTAGGATACTATCCCTCTTTCCACTCTAAATGTTCTTCTGAATTTTCTATAGGGATGGCACTCTTATTTCATAAGCATGGCATTGTTGTGCTAATATAGTGGCACAGTTGTGTCAAGCTTATGGAATTTATTTATATAGCTTTGTAAAGCGTTAAAGAGTCGGTTAAATGGAAAGATTTAACACACAATGTTCTTTTTTCAACTCATTGTTGTCGAATTTCACCCTGGTAGTATCCCCGATCCCATACATTTGTCCCATCAAAGTATGATATGAAAAACAATTCATTAATCCTTAAAACATTTATTATGTGTAAAACGCATCGCATGAAGAGAGGCCTTCCTGTACGAATGGCAATCCTATTCATTTTTATTATGGGAAG
>JAJPZL010000268.1 GCA_021204375.1 Bacteroides sp. | reverse complement strand
CCCATATATACCTGGGACATAGATCCCGATGCCGAAGACGAAGGTGTAAGCACCATGTCCATCGTAGACGACCCCGCTGTAGAAAAAGCCTTTATCAAATTCAGCAAAAACCCGGTAAAAAAAGTAAAAGGATTCAAATACTCCCTGAACGAAAAAAAAGAGTCGTAACCGGAGTAGCCATCAGGGCCAACTACCCCATATACAGAAGCGACAACGAATTCGGAGAATACTTCTGCATATTCGAGCCCCAGGTCATTGAAAAGATCGTGTACAAATTCATGAAGGATAAGAACAATGCTTCCGTCAACATCAACCATACCGACGGAACCAGCGGCATCTACCTCATCGAATCCTTCCTGATGCGCGATAACCTACGCCTCAACCTCCCCGAATTTGAAGATGTGGAAAACGGCTCCTGGATGACCAGCTATAAAGTCGACAATCCGGAGGTGTGGAAAAAGATCCAGGCAGGCAACCTCAATGGCTATTCCATAGAGATATCCGGCACCCTGGCAAAGACAAACAAAGCGCTCTCTTCGTACCCGTTTACCAGAGAACAACTACGTGAAATATATCAAACAATTAATTTTTTAATCCGCAATGAGTGATGTTTTAAGAAAATGTAAAGTGAAACTGGCCCGACTATTGAAGGTCGATTTCAGTGCAATAGAGACCGATAAAGATCCCTTGCAGTATGATGAAGAACTGGGCATCGGCACCGATGTATACATCCTGGACGATGTAGGTGAGATGCAACCGGCTTCCGACGGAGAGTATAAGGCAGAAGATGGTACCCTGATCGAGGTAACAGACTGATGTATCTCGGATATGGACCAGGAAGCTGCCGGAGAAGAGGAGATGGAAGAAGAAAAAGGTGCAAACTCCCTACCCGAAGATGGAGAAGTAAGCGTCAAAGACTACAACCAACTGGTAGAAATTGTAAACTACCTGGTAGCCGAAGTCTCCGACCTAAGTGAACTTGCACAGAGCAATGAAGAGTTAAAAAAGAAGATCGACAAACAGAAAAAAGAGATCGCAGAATTAAAGGCAGACTTTGCAAAATTCAGGAAAGCCCCCGCCGCAGGAGTGATCGAGAACAGCTCCCACGCTTATAGCTTCAGCAACGGCAATTTCAAACCCACAGGAGATGCAAAGCTGGATAAAGCGATCAAAAAATGGAGAACCAACTATTAAAAAGCAAAATATGGCATTAGATTTATCAGGACTTACGCCCTTTGTAGAGGATTGCGGCGTAGAACTTATCAGAAAGAACATTTTTCAGGGAGAATCCCTCTTCTCCATCTTCCCCCGCTGGGAATTCGGAGTAAAAACAAGTCGCAAGATCGGTATCATCGATGTTAACACCAACTTTATCGACTGTAACTGTGGCTGGGAGAACGCCGGCAACCAGGAGATTGTAGACAGGGATATCCAGGTAACCTGTATCAAGACCTCAGACGAGATCTGCGACATCGACCTCATCAACTACTTTACCGGCAAAATGATCCGCATCGGAGCCGGCAAAGAATCCTTAGGCGAACTGCACGAAGAGTTTGTAGACGGCGTACTCAATTCCGTACGCATCAACGCCGAAGACCTCATATTCCGGGGAGACACCTCCCTGGCAGATGGCAACCTGAACCGCCTGGACGGTATCCTCAAGATCGTAGACGAAGAAACCCCTTCGTCCATGAAATTCAACTACACATCGGGCAGCCTGCTCAGAACCCTTATGTCACTCGATGCACACATCACCCGCAACATGAAAGCACGGGGCGACCTAGTCATGTTCGTCGACCCCCGTATCCAGGGAGCCGTATTCAACTCCCTCTTCTTTGAGAATATGTACCACGCCCCGGCAGGAAAATCACCGGATAAACTTGCGACTTTGCCCAACGGCATGCGCATGATGGCCGTAGAAGGCCTGCGCGGTACAGAGATCGCTATGGTAACCCCGATCAACAATACAGTACTGGGTACCGACTTTATAGACGATATGGAGTTCCTCGACTTCTGGTACTCCAGAGACAACCAGCTATGGCGCTACGTGATCAAATTCTTCCTCGGAGTACAGGTCGTATTCCCCGACGAAGTAATCCTCGCCACTTTCGACGAAGACCTTATCCTGGGTGCAGTAAGCGATACCCTGAATGTGAATGTAACCAATAGTCCACTAAACGTAAAACAAGTATAAAATTATGGGATGTTGTATGAGTTTAACGGGTATGACCCGTGATTGCGATACCAATGTAGGAGGTATCAGAAAGGCATGGATCGCCTGTGCCGACCGTATTAAAAGCACAACCGTAGTAGATGGAGTGATCAAAACCATTGAGGCGGACAGCGGTGCCTTTCATGAATATGAGTTCAGGAAACAGACAGGTAGTGTAACCACCACCTTTACCAAAGACGATGCCGCAGGCTCTTTCTATTACGAATCAGCCATTGTATTCCAGTTCTCAAAGATGGAGACCGACAAACGGTTGGAGATCTCCCAGCTGGCCGTATCCGACCTGGTAATGGTCATCTTAGATAATAACGGTAAATACTGGTATTTCGGTTATGACGAGTATGTAACCCTTACCGACGGAACAGCCCAGACAGGAGCCACTTTCGCCGATCTCAATGGGTATACCCTTACTTTTACCGACTTCAGCCAGGATCTACCCTACCCGGTTGCAGAAGGTGTAATAGAAAAACTTTCGGGCGTATCCGCGTAATTGTATATAAATGTTCATGGATCGAAAGGGAGTGTAAACCAGGCGTCTCCCTCCCTTTCCTTCTTAAAACCCTAAAATTATGAGTTGTTGTAATAATAAAAAATATGTAGACACATCGTGTATCAAGACCACCGAGTGGGACGATGTAGATAACCTGATTGGCGTTACCCCCTGCGGGAACGTAGTCAAAGTAAACAAACCGGTCCACGAGCTCGATGCGCAGGACCGCAAAAACTGGATGCGGTAACCATAGATGGTAAAGGCGATAAAGCCCTGGCAGACGACGGTACTTACAAAAGCATCGCCTCTATGGGAGCAGTGGTGAACGGAGCCAACAGATCCGTAAACATCCAATCCAAAAACTCCATTGAAGTAGCCTCCCGGCAAAATGTCTCTATTGCGACCGACGAAGGCAGGAAAGTTTCCATCAAAGAACTGGAAATTACCGATACCCAAGTGTCTTTCCAGGGAGAGCCCCTGCTAAAAAGCAACGATATAGAGGATGTGGTAACGTACGATAAGAAGAATAACATCCGTGCCCGTAAAAATGTAACCCTGAAAAACGGAGCCTCCCTGAGTGGCGTAACAGAAGAAGGCAATACCTATCCCATGGTAGGCATGACTGCCAAGAACCAGGTAGAGTTGGGTTCTACCCACATGGATACCATCCTCAAATCAGACAATCGTCCCTATATAGAAACACGGGACGGGCAAGTCAACCAGGTCGCCTATCTATCAGACATAGAGAATTCCAACCAGGGTGTAGAGGCTCTTTCAGAAAGAGTAAATAACCTCGAAGAGGATCTCAACCATAAGATCGCTGACGTACAGGCCGGTGTGGACGACCTGAAAGAGGAGACTACCGCAGGCTTCGGCTCCGTAGCGAACAGCGTAAAAGAGCTGGAAGAGGAGATCGGAAAGGTAAACAAACGGGTAGACGAAACCGATGAACGGGTAGACGACCTGGAAGATTACCTCGAAACCCTGGACAGCGATACAGAAAAAGTGTTCGGGGAGGTAAATGAAACCCTGAAAGAATTACGCAAAGATGTAGATGAGAACAGCAAGAACATTACCGTTAACCGTACCGACATTGACCAGCTACGCGAAGACTTCAACAACGAGCAACACTTCAAAGGATACTACGATACCAATGTAGAGATTCAACGTATCGAAGGCGCAGAGGGCGCATACGCATGGAGTGCGGAAACCGGTACCGTATGGATATACGACGGTAACTCCTGGGTAGATTCCGGTACGTTGGTCCCCGACCAGTCGGTTATGCCTTCCGACTCTCTTCCCTTAGTAGACAATGTAGCCTCAGCCGGTAGCTCTACCGATTACGCCCGGGGAGACCACAGGCACCCTACCGACGATACCCGTACCGCAGTAACCGACCTGGATAACTACCTGAAGCTCGCCGGCAATACACAGAGCACGCCGGTAAGCGGGGATATCTGGCTGAAAGCCGATCAAAAACTTCGTGTATCCGATTCCGGAAGCAGCTATGTAACCCACCATATGGAAAAACAAGAGACACAGCTTGTAGGTGCCGGTATCGGTGGCCTTAACCTGATCGCTGAGAACGGTACCGTGAAAGCAAACGGAGAGGAAGTAGCGCTGAAAGGAGAAGTAGAAAAGGTAGCGGGTGATCTCTCTTCCCTGAAAGCCGAATACAATACCCACGAAGAAGCATCCGGCGAACGTTTAACAGACCTGGAAACACTAGCAGGTAGGCACCAGCAGCAGATCACCACAGTGAACGGCGA
This sequence comes from Bacteroides sp., assembly GCA_021204375.1. GTDB lineage: Bacteria > Bacteroidota > Bacteroidia > Bacteroidales > Bacteroidaceae > Bacteroides. The sequence continues at coordinate 6,138 of JAJPZL010000268.1, read as the reverse complement.
GGTAGACAACCTGAAAGAGCGTTTAGAAGAAGCAGAAAAGAGCACTTCCGAGTGCAGCAACCAGGTTGATAAACTACGAGATGCTACCGAAGAGGCCCTCACTGCGGTAAACGGCGCACTCGAAGGTGTACGCACAGATGTAGACACCAACAAAGAAAAACTCATCCTGCACTGCAAAGAGATCCAACAATTGCGGGAAGACTTTACCAACGAAGAGCACTTCAAAGGCTATTACGAAACCAACGATGAGATCCATCGCATTGAAGGCGCCGAAGGTGCATACGCTTGGAGTGCAGAAACCGGTACCGTATGGGTATATGACGGCAATTCCTGGATAGACTCCGAAGTAGCCGTACCCGACCAGTCCGTATTCCCGTCAGATTCTCTGCCGTTGGTAGACGATGTAGCCTCTGCCGGACAATCCACCGAATATGCCCGTGGAGACCACCGGCATCCAACCGATAAGACCCGTGCCGCAGTAACCGACCTGGATAACTACCTGAAACTCGCCGGTAACTCCCAATCTACTAAAATAAGTGGAGATATCTGGCTGAGCAGCAACCAGAAACTACGTCTGTCCGATTCCGGAAGCAGCTATGTAAGCCACAACCTGGAGAAGCAGGAGACCCAGGTAATAAGCGGCGGTATCGGCGGTATCAACCTCGTTGCCGAAGCCGGTACAGTGAAAGCCAATGGCCAGGAGGTAGCCCTCCAAAAAGAGGTGGAACAAGTAGCCGGCGACCTATCATCCCTCAAAGAAGAATACGACGCCCTGGAAGAGGAAGCCAAAGAACATCTGGAAAACCTCGAAACCATCGCAGGCAAACGCGAAGAGCAACTCACAGAAGCAGGTAGCGAAATCGGTAGCCTGAAAGGCCGACTCGATGCAGCCGAAGAAAACGCCACCTAACTTACCGGTGAAGTCGGAAAGTTGCAGGAAGAGACCCAAGCCTCCTTTGCAGAAGTAAAAGACGATCTCGAAAACCTGCGCAGCGATGTAGATACCAATACCCGCCGCATCACAGAGCTGGAAGAAGAGGTAGACAATGCAGAACTCTTTAAAGGCTACTTTGCTACCACTGCCGAGATCACCGACCTGCAGGGAACACGCGGTGCCTTTGCCTGGAATGGCCAGAGCGGTACAGTCTGGGTATACAACGCCGACCTGCTTACCTGGCAGGACTCTTTCCAGCCGATCCCCACAGAAGGATCAGCCACTTATAATCAGGAGCCGAAAATGGATGGAACCGCTTCTGCGGGTACCTCTTCCGAATATGCACGGGGTAACCATGTGCACCCGACCGATAGCAGCCGGGCAGCAGCCTCCGACCTCGAAGCCGTAAGCGAAAGAGTCAAAGCAGTAGAAGAGAAAGCAGCCGGTACCGAGTCAGCTATTAGCGGGATCAGCCGGGATATCATCTCCTTAGAAGAGAAAGTAGACTCTTCCGTATAGGTCCTTACCCAACAGATAGAGAGTGAATCCGGTTCCCTTAACGAGCGCATCAATGACCTGGAAGCCGGACAGGGGAACTACCTCTCCTTAAGTGGCAATGCAGGCACCCCGATGAGCGGTGATCTCCACCTGGCAAACGATGTAGCTGTAAAGTACAACACCTCCGAAAACGCTAAGATCTACTTCAGCGAAGACCAGGCCCGGTTAAATATAGAATCTCCTACTATCAGAGGTATCAATATTCAGACAGACGATGCTTCTCTCAGCTGGAACAGCAACCAGATAGCTACCGAAAAGCAGGTGGCAGAGAACTACTACAACCGGCAGGAATCAGATGAACTACTGGCTCCGGTAAAAACAGATACCGGCAAGCTGCAAAGCGACCTGGGTGACCTGAATACAGATTACCAGGAATTCAAGAGTACAACCGCAGTTAGCCTGAAGGAGATCATCGAAGAAGCGGCAGTGGTAGAAGAGCGCGTCGAAACAGCCGAAGGAACCCTTGCAGTACAAGGCGAAGCAATCGATTCCGCCAGAGGCCGGATCGAAGCCAATGAAACAGCCATCGGCGAATTAACCGGTAAAGTCTCTACATACGATACAGAGATCTCCGGATTAAAGAACCGTGTTTCAGCAGCCGAAACCACCATTACAGAGAATGAAGAAAACATTCAAAGCAACGCCTCAGCCATTGAAACCCTGGAAGAAAAGGTAGGATCCCACAAAGAGAAGATCGCTGACTTGCGGCAGGAAGTAGATACCCATACAGTCGACATTGCCAAAAACCAACAGGACATTCTCTCCATTACAGACGACCTGAGTAAAAAGCAATACTTCAAAGGCTACTTCATCACCTACTTAGAGATCCAGCAACTCGAAGGCGAGAACGGAGCATACGCCTGGTGTGGAGAAACCGGTACCGTATGAATGTACAACGCCGAAACTCCCTCCTGGGAAGATTCACTCCGTGAGATCCCTTAGGGAGCCACCAATCCCTATCAGGGCCTCCCCTATATGGATAGCGACGTACCCAGTGCCGGAGTAGAAAATGCCTATTCCCGCAGAGACCACCGCCACCCCACTGATATCTCCCGTGCCTCCAAAGCTGAGTTGGACCAACTCAAAAACCGCGTCTACGATGCAGAAGAAGCGATCAATGATCTGGAAGGAGCTAAAGAAGATCAAACTAGCGAACTTACCGAACTTAAAAGACGGGTAAGTACCAACGAGGATCATATTGAGGAGCTCCAGGAAAAAACTTCCATGCTCGATACCGATCTGCAAGAAGTGAAAACAGATGTGCAAGCCAATAAGGAGGATATCGAAGAATTACAGGAAAAAACCTCAACGCTTGATAGTTCCATCGGAGATATAAATATGCTATTGTCCACCAATCTACCACAGATCGAGACCAATAAAAACAATATTTCCGGTTTGCAAACCGATATGACAGAAGTAAAAGATGATATTCTTACTCTTCGGGCAATGATCGGTACACTCAATGAAATGTTGGAAAACCGTTTAAATGGTTATTGATAACCGGTAGAAAGCACGGTGTAAAAGATGCTTTTACAAAAGGGGTGTTCCTGTTCCCAATGGGACACCCCTTTTTCAATTACTAAGTTTAAATCACAGATATATGGCACAGCATACACTTTCAGAAAATATAGAAACAGTAACCACTGTTATTAAAGACGTAAAAGAAGCAATTACAGAAAAAGGAGTGGAAATTCCCGAAGGAACCCACGCCACAAAGTATCCGGAATATATTGCACAAATGCCTTCGAAAAACGATTTGGAAGAAGTCAAAACCCAGGTAGAAGCAAATAAAGAAGATATAGCATCTATCAACAACCGGAAAATATGGGGCAGGGAACTGTATGGAGACGTAGTAGGAAGCTTGAATGAAGTAGGCGATATCCGCTTTAAAGCAGATGCTACCCATAATATAGGTACTTACGAAGTAAGACCCAACAATGTAAACATCCGGAATGCCTTTGTGGTAGGTGATATGGCTACTCCGGGAGATAGAAAAACCGGAGCAAGACTTCAAAAGAACGGTTCCCTTATTCTACAAACCTCCGAAGAAGACACAGGAGAAGAAATATATCCCAAAATTTTCTTCTACAATGAAGGCTCTTCACAACCCACTTCCAGCATCCGGGAGCGATACAGCGGCATCCTTTCCATCCCGGGAAAATTCTCTGTAGGAGGAATTAATTATACCCATATGGGATGTGCCCTCAATGTATATGGAACCGCCCGGATAGGAGAATCTGCCCATATAGAAAAAACTTCCTATGTAGGGAAAGATAAAACAGCATATAACGACGGCAAACCCGGTATTCACCTGGGGGCCACCGGCGGATTATCTATTACCAGCGAAAACACCCCTTATATAGACTTTTACAGGGAGAAGGCCACTTCTCCTACTTCCAAAATTTCAGAAAAGTACGAAGGTATTCTTTCTGTTCCGGGGAAATTCAGGATAGGTTCTAATCCGGAAGAGGATCAGGAAAACACATTGGTAGTAGATGGAAGTGGCTCTTTCAGTGATACTTTACATGCCTCTGCTCCCTCAGGAAGTAGCGCAGTAGTCATTAAAAATGATGCAACCTACTCCAGTCTTACTAATGAAGGACATACCTGGATATGGTAAGGCTTAATACCCTTAACCAATCAGTATATGGCACCAGTAGTTTTAACCAGGGCACAGTGTCCTATTTTGAAGGGGGCCATGTAATATTACGATCCAGTGGAGATATCAGATTAGAAATTGGTGATAAGGATTATACACCGGAGAAAGTAAGAATTACCAACGAAGGAAACGTAGGGATAGGTACACAATCACCAGCACACAAATTACATGTAAACGGTACATCCTACTTAAACGGCAATATAACCGCTCCCTCCTACAACGAAGTACCTCTCACCTCTCAAGGCGACGAGACAACTTTCCTTGCTAACGACGGCACCTACAAATCACTGAATATAACGACTCTGGAAACTAAATTTACAGAAGCGGAACAGGAGATTAAAGAGTTAAAAGAACAAATAGCCGAACTCAGAACAAAACTTTTATAAAACAATCATACAAACACAGTTAAGTATTATGGCACAGAATACACTTACACAGAATATGGAAACAGCAGCAGAAGTTATTAAAGAAGTAAAAGAAGCAATTATCGAAAAAGGGGTAGAAATCCTCAAGGGAACCCATGCTACGGAATATCCCGGCTATATTGCGCAAATGACCTCAAAAACGGAATTTGAAGAACTGGAAGAAAGAGTTACAGCAAATAAATCTTCCATTGAAGAGATCAACAATATAACAGTATGGAGACAAGAACTCTCCGGAAACATCACAGGTAACTTATCAGAAGTAGGAACTATTGAATTTTCCGAGGATAAAATCTATAATATAGGAAGTTATGCAACAAGACCTGCCAACGTTTTAGCCAGAACTTCTGTAAAAGCGGGTGATATAAATACAGTAGGAGATGGAAGAACCGGCGTGGGGTTAACTTATGATGCAATCGTAGCCATTCAATGCTCTGAAGAAGATACTACACCCTTAACTTATCCCAAAGTTTTATTTTATTCCAAAGGAGCCAGGGAAGCAAGTTCCTCAATCCGGGAAGCCGTTCCGGGCACTCTTTCTATTCCTGAAAAACTATGTATTGGTAATAAACAGGAAGCAGAGCAGGAAAACACACTCCATATAGAAGGAACCTCCTCCCAAACGGGACATGCTTATCATTACAATACGATTCTTACAGGAGTTAATAAAAAATCTTATAATGATGGAATAAGAGGAACAGCTTTAACCCCAAATAGAGAATTGCACCTAACCGGATCTGCCTCAGGCTCATCCTATATTTCATTCTTTAATAAGAACTCTACCAAAGCCACCTCCTATCTTATAGAATGAACTCCCGGAGTATTAACAGCAAACCCCAAACTATTTGTAGGAAATTCCACACGTACATCAGATTTAGCAAATTCAGCCTGTTTATATGCAGACGGAAATGTTGAAACAAGTAGTATCATCAGATTACCACAAACCATTCAATTTACCGGAGATGAGACTAACAAATTTATAAGAGCAAACAGTGCCGCTACAGATAATATGTTACAGATCGTCCTTACCGGTAAGGATGACCCATCACCCATGAATTACATTCTGTCTACACTTAATTTCAGACCGGATGACGCTTCATTCCATCCAAACATCGGCAACCCTAACTATACATTTGGTAATGCATACTTTTCAGGAGAAGTAAAATGTGCCCAGGTAAATGGTGTAGCCATTCGTTCATCTGGTGATGGTTCACAATTTTTAGCAGATGATGGAGAATATCATGACTTACAATTAGATAATTACTTACGTAACAGCGGTGGTTCCATTTCCGGAAAGCTCTGGATGAATTTACATAAGATACATCTTGACGCTTTTTCCGCCGGAGTATCAGGAATATCTTATACACATACTAACGGAGTACTGATAGAATCTGCTAACTCCGTAAACGAGAACTCTCCGAATATTGAATTATATGCAAAAGATGACGGTAATATTTTACTCCATACTACCGAAGGAAAAGCAATTTATAAGGATAACGAAATCGCTACAGTAAATGATGTATCCGTAGTAAACGAACGGGTAAATTCCTTAGAATCTATTATTG
>JAJPZL010000204.1:5815-10665 GCA_021204375.1 Bacteroides sp. | reverse complement strand
TATAAAAAGAATTTCTACCGGTAAAGTGATGAATTCTGTTTTTTAAGACTGTTTCAGATGAAACAAATAAATATGGTGCGCTTTTTCTACTCTAAAAGCTAAAAATATGCACATAAAAGTTTGTTGTGTGCAGGATTATTGTACCTTTGCGCCCGGAATAATCAATATTTGTATAAAATGAGAAATTTTTCGGAGTTAGCGTTTTACTTCTAGCTGTTTCAATTTCAACTTTCGCCGGAGGGTTGCTTACCAACACCAATCAAAGTGTACTGTTTTTAAGAAATCCGGCTCGTGATGCTTCCACAGAGATCGATGCGGTATATTCCAATCCTGCCGGTCTGGCTTTCTTAAAGAAAGACGGATTCCATATTTCACTCAACGGACAAAGCGCATTTCAGACACGTACGATCACTTCTACCTTTGATAAATTTGCTGCATTTGGTGGAAATGATACAAAAACATATAAAGGAGAGGTATCTGTACCTTTTATCCCCAGTGTACAGGCTGCCTATAAAAATGATAATTGGGTTTTCTCCGGTAGCTTTGCTATAACAGGTGGAGGAGGGAAAGCTACTTTTAACAACGGCTTATCTTCTTTTGAATTTATTGTAGCTATGATCCCTGTTCTGGCACAGGGCACAGGGATTGATAAATATTCTGTGGATAGCTATATGGAAGGTAAACAATATATTTTTGGTCTTCAATTAGGAGCTACTTATAAGATTACAGACTTCCTTTCTGTATTTGCCGGAGTACGCATGAACTATGTAAGTAATTCATATTTTGGATATTTAAGAAATATTCAGGTGAATAATCCTGGTACAGATATAATGGTACCGGCTGCTGATACCTTTAAAGCTTTAGCTGCTTATTATCCTGAAGGGAGTGATACATACACTAATCTGATAAAGTTAGGCGCTGCTTCTGAAGATCGGGAACTTGATTGTAAACAAACAGGTTGGGGAGCTACCCCGATTATTGGAGTCGATTTTAAAAAGGTAAATGGAATGTTGGTGCTAAATTTGAAATGAGGACCAAACTCAACGTAGAAAATAAAACAGTAATTAATTCTACGGGTTTTCCTGCTTATGATAATGGGGTAAATACTCCTCATGATATTCCAAGTTTACTGACTTTGGAAGTTTCTTATGAGATCTTATCTTCTTTACGTGCATCCATTGGATATCACCATTTCTTTGATACAAGTGCAAATATGGCTGATGACAGACAGAAATATTTAAGTTAGGGAATTAATGAATATTTAGGTGGACTGGAATATGACATTTGCAAATGGGTATCGGTAAGTGCTGGTATGCAGCGTACAAAATATGGATTAGAAGATGGATATATGACTGACCTGAGTTTCAATATAAGTTCTTACATATTTGGCTTTGGTACCGGTTTTAATTTAACCGAAGATCTTCAATTAAATGTTGCTTACTTCTGGACTAACTATGAAGATTATACCAAAAATTCAAATCCTTATAATGATTTACCCAACAAACTGGCAGGTATGGGTGTAGCAGGAGCGCCGGGCTTTGCCGGAACCGATGTCTTTACCAGAACTAATAAAGTATTTGGTATCGGTCTTAATTACCGGTTCTGAAATAAGGTTATATTAGTTGCTTCTCAGGATAAGTTTGGCGTAGATTTTTATAGATCTTCGCCAAACTTTTTTTATTTCCTGCGGTTTGTCTAAAGTAGTAAGCGAAACCAGAAGAAAATCCTTATTTTTGCACCGCTCATCGAATAATTGAAAATGGATACGGAGACAGATATAACCAAACAACTTGATTTACTTATGGAAAGGGGAGTAAGCTTCGCTTTTTACCGCCTGCCGTGGAAAACCGATCCGGAGTTCAGGATGCAGACAAAGGGCACAGTGAAATGCCTGTATGATGTCCGTGAACTCAATGGAAAGACCGGTTTTGTAATAGCCTCTTTTAAATGCAGCAAAGAACGCCCTATTCTGGTGATCAAACCCAATATTAAAGCCGTAGGTTGGGAAAAGATAGCTGCAAAAATCGCTAAAACCGTTTTGCATAAAAAAGCCGGCTTTACCGGAACTCCGGTTCCGGCAGGAAGAGCCGGTATCGGATAAGACTATCCGCATCCAGTATGAAGAAGATTTTCATACCTTTATCCACGCCATACGGGAGAACCAGTTTAAAAAACTGGTGCTTTCGCGTACCCATTGGGAAAAAAGGAACAAAGAATTTCATCTTCCGAAAGCTTTCCGGCACGCCTGTGATCGCTATCCCCGAGCCTTTGTCTATCTCTGTTATACACCCCTGACGGGTGTGTGGATGGGCAGTACGCCCGAAATTATCCTCTCCGGCGATGTTAAGCGGTGGAGAACCGTCGCTCTTGCCGGCACTATGCCGATGGAGGATGGACAGATCCCCAGTTTGTGGAGTTCCAAGAACCGGAAAGAGCACACCCTGGTGGCAGATTATATCCGCAGGCAACTCAAAAAAATAGAAGTGGACCCGGTAGAGGACGGGCCTTATACCATGCAGGCCGGACACCTCACTCATCTCAGGAGTGACTTCTGTTTTAATCTGGCCGATCACGATTCATTAGGCGATCTGCTCCATATGCTCCATCCTACACCGGCCGTATGCGGCCTCCCTAAGAAAAAAGCCTGCCACTTTATCGACCGGAACGAATCTACCGACCGGAACTATTATGCCGGATTTGTAGGGTGGCTCGAACCGGAAAAGCGAACCGAACTCTATGTGAACCTTCGTTGCATGCGGATCGATAAAGAGGCTTTTACCCTCTATGCCGGCAGTGGGCTGATGCCCGATTCCCAGTTGGAATCCGAATGGGTAGAGACCGAAGAGAAGCTTAAGACCATGAAGCTACTGATAGATTAAGGCTATATGTATAGCGAAAAGAACAATATCCTTCAGCTTACCTCCCTGCTGAAAAGTTACGGAATTAAAGAGATCGTAGTATGCCCGGGATCCCGGAATGCTCCCCTGGTTCATACCTTTGTAAAAGCCGGTTTTAACTACTACACCGTAGTCGATGAGCGCAGTGCCGGTTTCTTTGCCCTGGGTATTATACTTGAAACGAGAAACCCCGTTGCTGTATGCTGTACTTCCGGTACAGCCCTCTCCAACCTGAGTTCTGCCGTAGCAGAAGCTTACTACCAGGAGCTGCCTCTGCTGGTACTCTCTGCCGATCGTCCGGTAGCCTGGATCGGACAGATGGACGGACAAACCCTGCCACAACCCGGCCTGTTCGGTTCACTGGTAAAATACAGTGTACAACTTCCCGAACCCACTGATAAAGATGGGGAGTGGTATTGCAACCGGCTTATCAACGAAGCCCTTTTAACACTGACTCATCACGGAAAAGGACCGGTCCATATCAATATACCCGTTTCCGAACCCCTCTTTTCGTTTGAAGCGGAGGAGATCCCGGTTTCCCGTAGTATTATAACCGGTATCTTTTCCCGGCCCGGGATTACGAAAGAGTTAAAAGATAGCTGGAAGCACTCCGGTAAAGTACTGATAGTCGTGGGACAGCAACTCCCCGGCCACGGCTTAGACGATATCCTGTCGCAGCTTGCCTCGCAAAAAGGATGTGTAATTCTGGCAGAGACCCTTGCCAATCTGGCTTCCCGGCCCCTCTTCTTTACCCTGTTTGATACACTACTCTATGCAGATGAGGAGCGGGAAAAGTATCGCCCTGAGCTGCTTATCACAATAGGCGGCCATATTGTATCCAAACGATTGAAAGCATTTTTGCGCCGCTTCCCCGCTTCCTGCCATTGGCATATTAACCATACCGGAGAGGTGGTAGATACCTACCAGCAGGTTACCCATATCCTGGAGGGAGAGGCCACAGAAATATTAAGCAGTTTTATAACAGAGGAGGAAGAGGGGCAGATCGAAGCATCTTACCTGCAAACCTGGACAGGTGGCATACAAAAAATAAAGGAGCGTTTATCTGCATATACCCCTTCTGCATTCTCCGGTCTTCAGGTTGTACGGCATTTAGTAGATTTTCTTCCCCTCCGTGTACCTTTGCATATAGCAAACAGTAGCTCTATCCGTTTGTTTCAGCTGTTTGAACCAAAGGGTGATCTGATCTCCACTATTACTGCAACCGGGGCACCAGTGGTATTGACGGTACACTTTCTACTGCTATAGGGTTTGCTGCCCTGCACAAAGGACTCACCTTCTTAGTAACAGGCGACCTGAGTTTTTTCTACGATATGAATGCACTCGGAATAAAATACCCTATTCCGGGATTGCGTATCCTGCTTCTTAATAACGGCGGCGGGGGTATTTTCCACCTACTTCCCGGTCTTAACCGCTCAGAAGTAATGCCCGGTTTTGTCGCTGCTTCGCACCGGTTGTCTGCTAAAGGCTGGGCCGAATCGGCGGGTTACCGCTATCTGGAAGCCACTACGGAAGCGGAATTCCATACACACTTCTCCTCTTTTATCTCACCGGAGACAGGAACACCCCTCCTGCTTGAAGTAAAGACAGAAGCGGAGAGAGACAGTGATGTTTTTAAAGAGTATTACCACCATATAAAATCCTGAATGATATATGAAACAGAGAGAATGGAAAACCCTCAAAGAGTATGAAGATATTCTGTTTGAATACTATAACGGAATTGCTAAAATAACCATCAATCGTCCCCGGTACCGTAATGCCTTCAGGCCCACCACTACTACCGAAATGAGTGATGCCCTGCGTATCTGCCGGGAACAACCCGAGATCTGTGTGGTAGTCCTCACCGGTGCCGGCGATAAAGCTTTTTGTAGCGGCGGAGACCAGAACGTAAAAGGAAAAGGCGGATATATCGGTGCAGAAGGAGTGCCCCGGCTC
>JAJPZL010000204.1:0-5805 GCA_021204375.1 Bacteroides sp. | reverse complement strand
ATGTACTCGATGTACAAAAATAGATCCGTTCCCTGCCTAAACCGATAGTAGCCATGGTCAATGGCTATGCTATTGGAGGAGGCCATGTTCTGCATGTAGTATGCGACCTCAGTATCGCCTCAGAGAATGCCATTTTCGGACAAACAGGCTCCCGTGTCGGTAGTTTTGATGCCGGTTTCGGCTCCTCTTACCTGGCCCGCATCGTTAGTCAGAAAAAGGCCCGCGAAATATGGTTCTTCTGTCGTCAGTACAATGCACAGGAGGCCCTAGATATGGGATTGGTCAATAAAGTAGTACCCCTGGAGCAGCTGAAAGATGAAGTTGTGGAATGGGCCGAAACGATGATGCAACACAGCTCGATGGCTCTGCGTATGATCAAAGCCGGTCTCAATGCCGAACTTGACGGACAGGCAGGTATTCAGGAACTGGCCGGAGATGCCACCCTGCTCTATTTCCTGATAGAAGAGGCGCAGGAAGGAAAGAACGCCTTTCTAGAAAAAAGAAAATCTGACTTCAAAAAGTTCCCGAAATTCCCCTGATCCTGTTCCGTTACACAGATGAAACTAAAAACAACCATCTATCACCGGGTACTCCATTTCAGGCAACCTGCCGGAACCTCCCGGGGAGTTTACCGGGAGCGCCAGGTTTGGTATATTGTAGTACAGGATGCCGACCATCCGGCCAGTTTTGGAGTGGGAGAGTGTGCTCCCCTTCCCGATCTGAGCTGTGACAATATGGAGATCTATGAAGATATATTACAAAAAGCCTGTATCCTGCTGGAAGAGAGAGGAGAGCCTGACCGAGAACTGCTGAGTGACTTTCCTTCCATCCTCTTCGGGCTTGAGACCGCTCTTTTGCATCTTACTGTCGGGAGTATACGCCTCTGGAACACCCCCTTTAGCCGGGGAGAAGAGGGACTGCTTATCAATAGTCTAATCTGGATGGGAAGTTACCGGGAGATGCTCAGGCAGATCCGAGATAAAATAGCACAGGGCTACCACTGTGTTAAAGTAAAGATCGGTGCTATCAACTTTGAGGAAGAGCTGGCCCTATTACAATTTATCCGGGCCAACTTTACCGCTGCCGATATAGAACTCCGGGTAGATGCCAACGGTGCTTTTACACCGGAAGAGGCTCCCCAAAAGCTCCGACAACTGGCAGCCATGGATATTCACTCCATTGAACAGCCCATCCGGGCAGGTCAATGGCAACAGATGGCCACCCTCTGCCGGGATACTCCTTTGCCCGTTGTACTGGATGAAGAACTGATCGGGATCCATCGATCCGGACAAAAGAGAGAGTTGCTCAATACGATCCTCCCACACTATATTATTCTCAAACCTACCCTCCACGGAGGACTCTCTGGCTGTCTGGAATGGATCAACCTTGCTGAAGAGCGAAATATCGGCTGGTGGATCACCTCTGCCCTGGAGTCCAATATCGAACTGAATGCCCTGGCCCAATGGTGTGCTACCCTATCGGTCGGTATCCCTCAGGGATTGGGTACCGGAATGCTCTATACCGATAATATTCCCTTTCCCCTTTCGCTCTCCGGCGACAAACTTTTTTTTCATCCTCAGGCAGGAGAACCCGATCTACTTATCTGGCTACATACTTAACCATGTTTCAAACCGATATCAGTAAACAACGGGTGTGGATAAACGGGGTTTTATATGAATCCCATTCTCCCGCTTTATTAGAAGAGGGACGAACCTGTATAGAACAGAGAGTACTCTCTTTCCTGGAAAGATGGTTTTCCGACGATCCCTGCATACAAATTCATACCTCCGGTTCTACAGGAACTCCTAAACTTATAACGGTAAAAAAAGAACAGATGATGCAGAGTGCTATGGCAACCTGCTCTTTTCTGCAACTTAAAGCAGGTGATGAGGCCCTGATGGTCCTTCCTCCGGAGTATATCGGTGGGATGATGATGATCGTGCGTTCATTGGTAGCCTCCTTAAAGATGACCCTACGGGAACCTTCCGGGCATCCTTTTGCGGATGTTACCCGGCCGGTGGATTTTGTAGCACTTACTCCGATGCAGGTCTATGACACCTTACAGGTTCCCGGTGAAAAAAGCGTGCTGGAACAAACGAGGCATATTATTATAGGAGGAGGAGCCATCTCCGGCGAGCTGGCCGGACTTTTAAAATCTTTGCCGAGCTATATCTGGTCTACCTATGGAATGACGGAAACTCTCTCTCACATTGCACTCCGGCGATTGAACGGGTCGCAAGCCTTCCCTTATTATTCCCCTTTCTCTCATGTCCGGTTATCCCTCTCTCCCGAGGAGATTCTGCAGATCGATGCCCCTCTTATCTGTGATACGGTTTTGACTACCAACGACCGCGTAGAACTGCTTCCGGATGGCCGTTTCCGTGTGCTGGGAAGATTAGATAATGTGATTAACACCGGAGGGTTAAAAGTGGGGGTAGAAGAGCTCGAAGACCAATTGACTCCTTATCTCTCTTCACCTTTTATGATAACCACAGTACCCGATGCCCGCTTGGGCGAAGCAATTGTATTACTTCTCTCTTCACCGGAAAAGGTCGTGGAGCGCCGGAAGCTTAAAAAGATACTGCCTGCCTGGCAGGTTCCCCGTTATATCCTTTCTGTTTCCGCACTCCCTTTGACCGGGAACGGTAAACCCGACCGGGTGGCAGCGAAAAAGATAGCACTGGAAGGAATAGAAAAAGAGCGGTCCCGGATAAGCGGGGAATAAGTTTTAGAAAATATCCTTTATAAAGATCCTAATTCCTCCCATAGAATTTTTGGACGGATAACGAACAGTTTCTCTCTTAGCCGTTAATCATTTTTGTTTTCACCCGAGTCTCATGGGGTGTCCGACCCGGGTGGGAGTACCCGTTAGATCCGGGTCGGATCATCTCTTAGACCCGGGTCTGAGAGATTATTATTCATGGGAATTATAAATATACAACCTGTTAGGAGGAAAAACGGTTGCATAGGGATCAAAATATTCCTATTAAAAAGTTTACTAAGGAGGTTAGAATGATTCTGACCTAATGAAAGGTCAGAATAAAATGAGTGAGCTGATTCTCTTTATCGGTATTTAGGGCCAGGTTTCCTCCGGAAAGTTTCATAATGTGTTGTGAAATGCTGAGCCCTATGCCACTGCCGTCGGATCTGGTAGTAAAGAAGGGTACGAAAATATTCCCGGCCACTTCGTCGGGAATAAGGGTGCCGTTGTTGCTGATGATAAGGGTAATGGTTTCTGTCTGGTCTATATGGGCTGTAATTTTTATCTCTCCGTCTGCCTGATCATCAAGGGCCTGAATGGCATTTTTCAGAATATTGATCACTACCTGTGATACCAGCTTCTCGTCTGCATACAGGATAAGATCTGCCGGCGATATATGTATGCTAAAGCGGATATCCGGATAGGGAAATTGATGCTTAGCCAGGTTTACCATTCGTCCTGTGAATTCCTGTAGATCAATTAAGGCCGGATCAGGTTGAGGAATATGGGTATATTACCTGTAGGATTGTACAAAATCCATCAGGGTTTTGCCGGTAGAGTAGATGGTTTCCAAACCTTGCCGTAGCTCCTTATTTTCCCGGGGAGCAAAGTTAAGAAGGGTTTGACTTAAGGAGGTAACAGGAGTGATGGAGTTCATAATTTCGTGGGTCAGTACCCGGGTGAGTTTACTCCACGATTCTATTTCCTGGGAGTCAAGTTCGTTGTGGATATTAGTGAGGGCAAATATCTGGAGGTACTTGTCCTGAAAATGAATATCTGATACGGAAACTGCCAGGTTAATTACTTCCCGTTCGTTTGCATAGGAGACCCGGAAGCGATCGCCGCAGGGTAGCACGGGAGAATTTCTCAAAGCAGTCTGTGTCTATTTTTTAACTGTTTTATGTGGGTAAAGACGGAGAGACCTAACAGCCGTAATGCTTCGTTGTTTTTTTTGAAAAACATATCTGTTATCGTCCGTAACTACTACTCCTGAATGGAGACAATTCAGCATTAATTCATAATATTTATCTTGTTGGAGGGTGGTTTCGTAGGCTTTTTTAAGATTTTGTGTAATCCGGTTGATGGCTAAGTTGATCTCTTTTTCTGAATGTTGGACCGGGTTCTCGTTAAAGCGGATGGTGTGGTCGTGGTTTTCTATGGCATCCAGCATCAGAGCAACTTTCTGGTTGTTCCGGACCGTTAATTTATATACCCGGTGAAAGCAGAAAAAAGTAATGATAACCAGAGGGAATGCCAAAGAGAGTTGATCTTTTATAAAGAGATAAGTGGTTAAGCCTGTACATCCTGAAAGCAGAAGCAGGTTAAAAATGATATGGGAGCCGATATAGTGGAATTTCCTTTTCAAAGTCCGAATTTTTTCATTTTATTGTAAAGAGTCTGGCGGGTAATACCCAGTTGAACTGCTACGGCAGAAAGATTACCGTTGCAATCGTCTATGGCTTTACGGATCATGTTTTTCCATATCTTCTAAAGTGGTAGCTCTCTGAATGATGGAGCCTCCTTTTTTAACGGTAAGTTGGAATAGTTCGGGAGTTAAGAGTGTTCCGTCGCTTAAAATTACTGCTTTTTCAAGGGTATGTTGTAACTCGCGTATGTTTCCGTACCAGGGGTGCCGGATAAGTTTCTCTATAGCTGATTTGCTGAGTGTCAGGGCGGGTTTATCATATTTCTCTGCATATCTTTTAATGAATATCTCTGCCAGTGGGATAATATCCCCGATCCGCTCTCTCAGGGGTGGGATTTCTAAGTGAATGGTATTGATACGGTAGAGTAAGTCTTCCCGAAACTCTCCTTTCTCTAGCATTTCAGATAGATTGCGGTTGGTGGCACAGATCAGCCGGATATCTACTTTCAGGGGAAGATTGTTACCAACTTTTACCACACTTTTCTGCTGAATGACAGTGAACAGCTTTGCCTGAAGATGCCAGGGCAGGTTACCGATCTCATCCAGAAAAATAGAACTTTCGTTTTCTGCTTCGAATTTTCCGGTACTGTCGGAATAGGCATCAGTAAAAGAGCCTTTTACATGGCCGAAGAGTTCGCTTTCAAAGAGCGTTTCGGTAACGGCTCCCATATCTACAGTGATCATGGATTTATGGCTTCGAGCAGAGAGCTGATGAATTTCGCGGGCCAACATCTCTTTTCCGGTCCCGTTCTCTCCGGTGATCAGTACATTGGCATCGGTAATGGCTACTTTTTCTGTCAGGCTCCTGAGTTGTTTCATCGCAGCGCTATCGCCCCAGAACATAGAAGAGTGTGGCGTTCTATCGGTTATCTTTCTTTTTTTATTTCTTTCTTGAAACACTTTTTCGAGTTTTTGCAGGAAAAGTGTGTTATCCCAGGGTTTTACGATAAAATCGGCTGCTCCCTCCTGGATACCTTTTACAGCCAGGTCGATATCTGCATAGGCGGTTATAAGAATTACGGGGAGGTCGGGCCAGGATCTTTTGATCTCGCCCAGCCAGTAAAGTCCTTCGTTCCCGGTATTGATCCCTGCTGTAAAGTTCATATCTAACAGTACTATATCTACTTTTTCTTCTTTTAAAAGAGAGAGCAGGTTGACCGGTGAGGAGAGAGTGAGTATCCGGTTATAATGGTTGGACAGAAGTATGCTGACAGCTGTCAATACTCCTTTATTATCGTCAATAATTAAAAGGGTCCCCTGTTTTGCCATAGTATTTTGAAACGGAATAGCAAATATAAAATTTCTTTTAGAACTTCCGGGAATATCGGCCGTAAATAAATAACCGTGTGGTGTCTAAAAAATATACGGTGTTGTCTAAAATTTAGACACCTCTCCGGTG